>NZ_JAKUFX010000030.1:0-48682 GCF_022663635.1 Bacillus cereus group sp. BfR-BA-01356
GGCAGAGAGGTCACACCCGTTCCCATACCGAACACGGAAGTTAAGCTCTCTAGCGCCGATGGTAGTTGGGACCTTGTCCCTGTGAGAGTAGGACGTCGCCAAGCAACTAAAAACACAAGTCATTTGACTTGTGTTTTTTTGTATTGTTAAAAAGAATGGGAAAGAAGTAATGGAAATACAAACACGTTGCCCAAGAGTTAATCATATTATATAAAAGATGGGTGTATATTTTTCTGTAAATTGTTAAGGATTAGAAGTATAAAATAGGTTCACTTAAATAGGGAGGGAAGATTATGACATTACAAAGTGAAGTTTGTATTGTTTGTGAGACAAAAAGAAAAGAAGGTATATATGTTTATAATAATTTAATATGCCATGAATGTGAAAAGGATATGGTGAATACAGAGACAGATGATCCGAAATATATATATTATTTAAAGCAGCTTCGAAAATTAGAAGTATCATATTTTTAAATAGGCATATGCCTATTATTTTTTTTGTTCTGTATAATAGATAGAGAATGAATAATAAGGAAGAGATGTAGATGAATCAAAATCGTATGCCTTTATATGAGGCGTTAATAGAGTTTAAAGAAAGAGGGCCGTTATCCTTTCATGTTCCTGGTCATAAGAATGGTTTAAACTTCCCTCAGGAGGCAATAAGAGAGTTTAAAGGTATTCTATCTATTGATGTAACTGAATTAGCAGGACTAGATGATTTGCATAGTCCGTTTGAATGTATAGATGAGGCACAACAATTATTGGCTGAAGTTTATAATACAAAGAGAAGTTATTTTTTAATTAATGGTTCAACAGTCGGGAACTTAGCAATGATTTTGTCTTGTTGCGGGGAACATGATATTGTTCTTGTACAAAGAAATTGTCATAAATCAATTATTAATGGTTTAAAACTTGCGGGAGCAAATCCCATTTTTTTAGATCCATGGATTGATGAAGCTTACAACGTACCAGTGGGAGTTCGTAATGAAATTATTAAGAACGCAATTAGAAAGTATCCAAATGCGAAAGCACTTATTTTAACGCATCCTAATTATTATGGTATGGGGATGGATTTAGAGGCAAGCATCGCTTTTGCACATGCACATAAAATCCCTGTTTTGGTAGATGAGGCACATGGGGCACATCTATGTTTGGGAGAACCATTTCCGAAGTCAGCATTAACATATGGTGCAGATATTGTAGTTCATTCTGCACATAAAACATTACCCGCAATGACAATGGGTTCCTATTTACATATAAATAGTCATTTAGTAGACGAAGATAAGGTTACTACTTATTTAAGTATGCTACAATCTAGTAGTCCATCGTATCCAATTATGGCTTCCTTGGATATAGCACGCTTTACAATGGCGCGTATAAAAGAAGAAGGTCACAGTGAAATTGTTGAGTTTTTACGAAGATTTAAGGAACAATTACGTTCTATTCCCCAAATCGCCATTTTAGAATATCCGTTGCAAGATGAGTTAAAGGTCACCGTACAAACTCGTTGTCAGTTATCAGGGTACGAATTACAGTCTGTATTTGAAAAGGTCGGTATATATACAGAGATGGCTGATCCGTACAATGTCCTATTTATTTTACCCTTACAAGTAAATGAGGGATATATGAAGGTTATAGAGATGATCCGAGTAGCATTGCAACATTATGAGGTGAAAGACAAGAGGGAATCTATTCGTTATACTTATAATGGTGAATTCTCTCTTTTACCGTATACGTATAAACAACTAGACGGATATGAAACAAAGATAGTATCTATAGAAGATGCTGTTGGAATGATAGCGGCGGAAATGGTGATTCCGTATCCACCTGGAATTCCATTAATTATGTATGGAGAGAGAATTACTTCAGAGCATAAAGAGCAAATTATGTATTTAGAAAGAGCAGGAGCTCGTTTTCAAGGTAATACGAAATATATGAAAGTGTATGATATAGAAAGTAGGTTTTAGGATGAAGGGATTATTTGTAACAATTGAGGGCCCAGAAGGTTCAGGTAAAACAACGTTAATTAAAAGCTTATTGCCATATTTTGAACAAAAAGCACAAAAGGTAATGGCGACAAGGGAACCAGGCGGTATTGCAATTTCTGAGGACATTAGGACGATTTTACATAAACAAGAATATACGATGATGGAAGCACGTACAGAAGCGCTTCTTTATGCTGCTGCGCGCAGACAACATTTAGTAGAAAAAGTTATGCCAGCACTTAATGAGAACTACCTCGTGTTATGTGATCGTTTTATAGATAGCTCTTTAGCATACCAAGGCTATGCAAGAGGATTGGGTATGGATAAGGTATTTGAAATAAATCGTTTCGCAACAGAGGACTGTATGCCTAGTTTAACAATTTATCTAGACATTGAGCCTGAGGTTGGTTTGGCTCGGATTGAAAAAGATGCAGGACGTGAAGTAAATCGACTAGATATGGAAGATATCTCTTTCCATAAACGTGTGCGCGAAGGGTATTTACAAGTTGTAGAACGTTTCTCGGATCGTATTGTATTGGTAAATGCTGATCAACCGATGGAAAAACTTATAGAAGAAGTTGTTCAGATTATAGAAGATAAATTGTTATAATAGAAGGAAAGAATGAAATAAGTGAGGTATGCATTATGACGAAGACGTGGGAGCAGCTTTCTGCTATACAACCCATCGGTGTAAAAATGTTGATGAATAGCATTGCAAAAGAGCGTATATCCCACGCTTACTTGTTAGAGGGAGGGAAAGGGACAGGAAAGTTTGCGACAGCAATTCAAATGGCAAAGAGTTTCCTCTGTTCTGAGCGGAATGGAGTAGAGCCCTGCCATGTATGTACAAACTGTAAGCGAATTGATTCAGGTAACCACCCTAACTTACATATTGTAAAACCAGACGGATTATCTATTAAGAAGCAGCAAATTCATGATTTACAAGAAGAGTTTTCCAAAACAGGATTAGAGGCAAATAAAAAAATATATATTATTGAGCACGCAGATCGTATGACAGCAAATGCGGCAAATACACTTTTGAAATTTTTAGAAGAACCAAGTAGTGATACAACTGCTATTTTACTTACTGAACAAAGTCATCAAATTTTAAATACGATTTTATCTCGCTGCCAAGTTGTTACGTTTAGACCGTTACCTACGGAATCTTTAATTAGAAGATTACAGGATGAAGGGATTACAGCATCTTTATCGACACTTGCTGCTCAACTTACAAATAGTTTTGATGAAGCTTTAGCTTTATGTAGTGATGAATGGTTTGCACAAGCACGAGCTTTAGTGATAAAATTATGTGAAGCGCTCGAAAAAGATAAAACCTCTATTTTTTTTGTACAAGAAAAATGGGGAAAACACTTTGGAGAGAAAGAACAATTACAGCAAGGTTTAGATATGTTACTCCTTATTTATAAGGATTTATTATATGTTCAACTTGGAGAAGAAGATCGTCTTGTTTTTCATGAGCAGAAAGAGATGTTTGAATCGTTTTCCTATGCTCAGAAGCGCATTGTATCAGCTCTCTTTAATATATTAGAGGCAAAAAATAGAATCAACGCTAATGTAAATGCGCAGCTTGTGTTCGAACAGTTAGTGTTGCGGTTGCAGGAGGGATGACCGTTTTGTATGATGTAGTAGGTGTTCGCTTTAAGAAGGCCGGAAAGGTATATTACTTTGATCCAAACCAGTTCGATATCTCTGAAAATGAGTTTGTCATTGTAGAAACGGTAAGAGGTATTGAATACGGAAAAGTAGTTATTACCAAAAAACAAGTTGATGAAAACGACGTTGTATTACCGCTAAAAAAGGTTATTCGTATTGCAAATGAAAATGATCGTACCATTGTTGAAGAGAACAAACATGCTGCCAAAGAAGCATATCAAGTTTGTCAACAAAAGGTAGTAGAGCATAATCTTGATATGAAACTTGTAGATGTAGAGTATACATTCGATCGTAATAAGATTATTTTCTATTTTACTGCGGATGGTCGGATCGATTTCCGCGAACTAGTGAAGGACTTAGCCGCAATTTTTAGAACAAGAATTGAACTAAGACAAATTGGTGTTCGTGATGAAGCGAAGATGCTAGGTGGTATTGGTCCATGTGGTCGTATGCTTTGTTGTTCTACTTTTTTAGGGGATTTTGAACCTGTATCCATTAAAATGGCAAAGGATCAAAATTTATCATTAAATCCTGCAAAAATCTCTGGTTTATGTGGTCGCTTAATGTGTTGCTTAAAATATGAGAATGATGAATATGAGGCAGCAAAGGAACAACTTCCTGATTTAGATCAACGTATACAAACCCCGCATGGTACTGGCCGTGTTATCGGATTAAATATTTTAGAAAGATTAATTCAAGTGGAACTAGTAGACAAGGAACGGATAGTAGAATATACGTTAGATGAGTTAGTGAATAAAGGGGTCGTTTCGAGTCAAACCACAGATTAATGAGGTGGGTGCTTGTGGAGAAAAAAGATATTTTTGAATCGGTTTCTAGTATGGAAGAGCAAATTGGACATTTATATAAACAGTTGGGAGAGTTAAAACAGCATCTTGCAGAGTTGTTGGAAGAAAACCAACATATAAAAATGGAAAATAACAATTTGCGACACCGTTTTGAAGAAGTGCAGAATAAAGAAAAACAAAAAACTCAAAAACGTAAAGAAGTGAAGCCGAAAACAGATATTGGTGAAGGCTATGACAATTTAGCGAGACTATACCAAGAAGGTTTTCATATTTGCAATCTACATTATGGAAGTGTACGTAAAGAGGGAGATTGTTTGTTCTGTCTTTCATTCTTAAATAAAAAGTGAAATTACCTTTCCAATTATAATTGGAAAGGTAATTTTTTATACATGAAATAGGGTAGGTTAAGGGTAAGAAAAGGAGCAGTATATGAATTTATATGAAGATGAACGTTTAGATTACTTATTAGCACAAGACATGAAGATTATACAAAGCCCATCAGTATTTAATTTTTCTTTAGATGCCGTTTTACTTGCAGATTTTGCATGGGTACCAATTCAAAAGGGGAATTTACTTGATTTGTGTACAGGTAACGCGGTTGTTCCCCTTCTATTAAGTACAAGAACAAAAGGAAATATTACTGGTGTGGAAATTCAAGAACGCTTATATGATATGGGAGTAAGAAGTGTTCAATACAATGGGTTGGAAGAAAGAATTCACCTCATACATGGAGATTTGAAAGATATGCCAGAGAAACTTGGGCGTCATCAATATGATGTTGTTACATGTAATCCACCATATTTTCAAACACCTCAAACTTCAGAGAAAAATATGAATGAACATTTAGCGATAGCTCGTCATGAAATTATGTGTACATTAGAAGATGTTGTATCTGCAAGTAGTCAGTTAGTAAAACAAGGTGGGAAAGTAGCGTTTGTACATCGTCCAGGGCGATTACTAGACATTGTCACATTAATGCGTAAATATAAAATTGAACCAAAGCGTGTGCAATTTGTTTATCCTAAGGTTGGAAAAGAAGCAAATACATTGTTAATTGAAGGAATTAAGGATGGAAATGCAGATTTGAAAATTTTACCGCCTCTCGTTGTATATGAGAACAATAACGAATATACAAAGGAGCTACGTTCAATTTTATATGGAGAAGAATAAGCACTTTTTTTATGTGGTAGAGTGCTCTGATGGAAGTTATTATGCTGGATATACAAACCATATAGAAAAGAGAATTCAGACTCATAATAGCGGCAAAGGGGCTAAGTATACACGCGTCAGGCTTCCTGTCGTTTTAAAATATGTAGAGACCCACGATGATAAGCGTACAGCTATGCAAGCGGAGTATTACTTTAAGCAATTAACGAGAAAACAAAAAGAGGCATATATGCAAAAAGGAGAACGCTATGTGGCAACAAAAAAGCTTTCAACAAAATGAAAAGGGAGTTTTATATTTAGTACCAACTCCTATTGGAAATCTAGAAGATATGACATTTCGTGCAATCCGAATTTTAAAAGAAGTTGATTTAATTGCTGCTGAAGATACGAGACAAACGAAAAAACTTTGTAATTATTTTGAAATTGAAACACCTGTCACGAGTTATCATGAGCACAATAAAGAAGTAAGTGGGAAGAAACTATTAGAGAAATTAGAGGATGGAAAGAATGTAGCACTTGTTAGTGACGCTGGTATGCCGTGTATTTCTGATCCAGGTTACGATATTGTCGTTGAGGCAGTAGCTGAGCAATATCATGTAATTCCGCTTCCTGGAGCAAATGCAGCCCTTACAGCATTAATTGCATCCGGTCTTGAAACAAAGCAGTTTTATTTCTATGGTTTCTTGCAGAGAAACAAAAAGGAACGGAAGATGGAGTTAGAAAAGCTTCGTTATGTACAAACTACAATGATGTTTTATGAAGCACCTCATCGTTTAGATGATACTTTAATTTCGATGCAGGAAGTGTTGGGAAATAGAGAGATTGTATTATGTCGAGAGTTAACGAAAAAATTTGAGGAATTTATTCGAGGAACAATCGAAGAAGCAATTGAGTGGACGAAGCAAAATGAAGTACGTGGTGAATTTTGTATTTTAGTAGCTGGTTCAACAGAAGAACCTGCTCCAGAAGAACAATGGTGGGAATCTCTTTCGGTATATGATCATATTGAATATTATATAAATGAAAAAAGTATGAATTCAAAAGAAGCGATTAAAACAGTCGCTAAAGATCGAGATTTGTCGAAAAGAGATGTATATCAAATCTATCATGTCGATAAAAAATAAGCTTCTCATAATTGAGAAGCTTATTTTGCTGTTTCGATATAATCTTGAAGTTCGTTTAAGATTTGCTCAGCGCCTTCTTTGCTTAAGATGATTTTACCTTCAGCTAAAGAAAGGTTACCGTCAGATACTTCACCAGTTACTTGGCAAGTCATGTTTGGTTTATATTTCTTTAAGATGATTTTTTCGTCATCAACATAGATTTCAAGAGCGTCCTTTTCTGCAATACCTAAAGTACGGCGTAATTCGATTGGAATTACTACACGACCTAATTCATCAACTTTACGAACAATACCAGTAGATTTCATAATTTTTTTCCTCCTAAATAAATAGTTTATAAGTTTCGAGTCTATTTTTAGATTCGTCATTTTTCGACAAAATACCCTATGGACATATGATACCAATCATTTACATTTCCGTCAATTCTTAAATTCTATATTTTTTAAAAAGATTTATAGATTTCTTATTTCTTATATATAATAGATTGAGAGGAAATTCCACAATTATTTACATTATTTTCTGAAAAAATAATAAATTCAAAGTGGATATTGTATATTTTTTTGAAATATGAGCAATAGATGATAAAGATATTGAGCATTAAGACCTAAATTGAAAATTAGGTTGGCGTAAAGAAGATAAGTTAGATTTGGGCTGCTCGTAAAAGCCCAATTAACGTGGGCTAATAATTAGTGGGGAGGAACAAAAACCCTACTGATTAAAGTTTCACTTTATATATGAGTTTTTGATATACTGTTTATAAATACATATGAGGTTATTCGGGAGGTCCAAAACAATGACAGAGGAAAATAAGTCCTTTTATATTACTACCCCAATTTATTATCCAAGTGGAAAATTACACATTGGACATGCTTATACGACAGTAGCAGGAGATGCGATGGCACGATATAAGCGTATGCAAGGTTATAATGTGCATTATTTAACAGGAACTGATGAGCATGGACAGAAGATCCAAAAGAAAGCAGAAGAGTTAAATATTACGCCACAGGCATATGTTGATAACATTGTTGCAGGAATTAAAGAGCTTTGGGAGAAGATGGATATTTCTTATGATGATTTTATTCGTACAACTGAAGATCGTCATAAAGATGTTGTCGAAAAAATCTTTAAACAATTAGTAGATCAAGGTGACATTTATCTTGATGAATATGAAGGTTGGTATTCTGTACAAGATGAGACGTTCTATACAGAGCATCAATTAGTAGATCCAATTATGGAAGGCGACAAAGTAGTTGGAGGAAAAAGCCCAGATAGTGGTCATGATGTAGAACTTGTTCGTGAAGAATCTTATTTCTTTAGAATGGGTAAATATGTCGACAGACTATTAAAGTTCTATGAAGATAATCCACATTTCATTCAGCCGGAGTCTCGTAAAAATGAAATGATTAATAATTTTATTAAACCAGGATTAGAAGATTTAGCAGTTTCTCGTACTTCATTTGACTGGGGAGTTCGTGTTCCTGGTAACCCAAAACACGTTATTTATGTATGGGTTGACGCATTATCTAACTATATTACGGCGTTAGGTTATGGAACAGCAAATGAAGAGAAATATAAAAAATTCTGGCCTGCAGATGTGCATTTAGTTGGGAAAGAAATTGTTCGTTTCCATACAATTTATTGGCCGATAATTTTAATGGCATTAGATTTACCTCTTCCGAAGAAAGTCTTTGCTCATGGCTGGATTTTAATGAAGGATGGAAAGATGAGTAAGTCAAAAGGAAACGTAGTAGATCCAGTTACATTAATCGATCGTTACGGATTAGATGCATTACGTTATTACCTACTTCGTGAAGTTCCATTTGGATCTGATGGCGTATTTACACCAGAAGGATTTGTGGAGCGTATTAATTTCGACTTAGCAAATGACTTAGGTAATTTATTAAATCGTACAGTAGCTATGATTGATAAGTACTTTAACGGAGAAATCCCTGCATTTAAAGCAAATGTGACGGAATTTGATGAAACGTTAGTAGCGTTTGCACAAGATACTTTGAAAAAAGTAGAAGAAGCAATGGAGAATATGGAGTTCTCTGTAGCGTTAGGATCTATTTGGCAACTAGTTAGTCGTACGAATAAATATATTGATGAAACACAACCATGGGTATTAGCAAAAGATGAGAATGATCGTGAAAAGTTAGCCTCTGTAATGGCTCATTTAGCAGAAGTACTTCGTCAAACAGGTATTATGCTTATGCCATTCTTAACAGTAGCACCAAGCAAGATGTTTGCTCAGCTTGGCCTTACTGATGAAGCTCATAAATCTTGGGAAAGTCTCTCTACAATTGGCTGCATTCCAGCTGGAACAAAAGTAGAAAAAGGAAACCCAATTTTCCCTCGTTTAGAAATGGAAGTGGAAGTAGAGTACATTAAAGAACAAATGAAAAGCTCTGCTCCTAAAGTAGAAGAGAAAAAAGAAGAAGAACCGAAGGCAGAAGAAATTACAATTGATGATTTCTTTAAAGTAGAATTACGCGTAGCTGAAGTACTATCTGCTGAACCTGTGAAAAAAGCAGATAAGCTGTTAAAAATTCAACTAGACTTAGGTACAGAAAAGCGTCAAGTTGTTTCTGGAATTGCAAAATTCTATTCGCCGGAAGACTTAAAAGGTAAAAAGGTTATTTGTGTAACAAACTTAAAACCTGTAAAATTACGCGGTGAATTATCGCAAGGTATGATTTTAGCGGGTGAAGAGAATGGCGTATTGTCATTAGCATCAATTGACCAAAATCTACCAAATGGTACAAAAATCAAGTAATTAAGACAAGAAAAGAGATGTTTCACGTGTAACATGTGTGAAGCGTCTTTTTTCTTTTTACACTCTCTATTTTTGCATTAAGATTGTAGTATTGTTATCGTTAAGTTATTAAAGAACTTATTTTTGTAGAATAAACTTGATTTCAATATAAAAGGAGTTATGTATTATGTTGTTTGATACACATTCACATTTGAATGCAGAGCAATTCGAAGGAGATTTGCAAGAGGTTATTGCCCGAATGAAAGAAGCGGGAGTTACTTATACAGTTGTTGTTGGTTTTGATGAAGTAACGATAAAAAAGGCGATGGAATTAGCTGAAGCCTATGATTTTATTTACGCTGCGGTTGGGTGGCACCCAGTTGATGCAATCGACATGACAGAAGAACATTTAGCTTGGTTAGAAGAACTTGCTTCTCATCCTAAAGTCGTTGCACTTGGAGAAATGGGCTTAGATTATTACTGGGATAAGTCTCCAAAAGAAATACAGAAAGAAGTATTCCGTAAACAAATTGCATTAGCGAAAAAAGTAAAATTGCCGATTATTATACATAACCGCGATGCAACTCAAGATATTGTTGATATTCTAGAAGAAGAGAATGCAGCTGAAGTAGGAGGCATTATGCATTGCTTTAGCGGCAGCGTAGAGGTAGCAGAGCGATGTGTTGATATGAACTTTTTAATTTCGTTAGGTGGACCAGTTACATTTAAAAACGCTAAGAAGCCGAAAGAGGTTGCTACGGAGATTCCATTAGAGAAATTGTTAATAGAGACGGATTGTCCGTATTTAACACCGCATCCATTTCGAGGGAAACGAAATGAACCGAGTTATGTAAAACTCGTAGCAGAAGAAATTGCGAATTTAAAAGGAATTTCTTATGAGGAAGTAGCAGAAATGACAACTAAAAATGCAAAAGCTTTATTTGGTGTTGAATAAAAAAGAATGGGGAAACCTGTTCTTTTTTATTTTGAGAAAAACTAGTAGAAGTGATGAAGAAAATAAATGTGAATGATGAAGTGTTACAATAAGGACAGAGAACAAAGATTTTTCTATTCTATTTTTTAAAATATAAGAATGGGGAAAATAATAATGGAAAAGTCGTCATTTTTTTGTTTTACTAAGTAGAGACGAAATGAGTGTGGAGGCAAGCATGAAAATAAAAGAGATTATCGTTGTAGAAGGTAAAGATGATACAGTTGCGATTAAGCGTGCTGTTGATGCGGATACAATTGAAACGAACGGTTCAGCAATCGGTGATCATGTTATTGAGCAAGTTAAATTAGCGCAGCAAAAAAGGGGAGTTATTATTTTCACAGATCCGGATTATCCTGGAGAGCGTATTCGAAAAATTATTTCTGACAAGGTTCCTGGCTGTAAGCATGCCTTTTTACCGAAGGAAGAAGCGCTTGCTAAAAGGAAAAAGGGTGTTGGAATCGAACACGCTTCTAATGAGTCGATTCGCCGCGCTCTAGAGAATATACATGAAGAAATGGAAGCTTACACAAGTGAAATTAGTTGGAGTGATTTAGTCGATGCAGGCTTAGTGGGCGGAGAAATGGCAAAGAGCCGCAGAGAAAGAATGGGTAAGCTATTAAAGATTGGTTATACAAATGCAAAACAGTTACATAAACGATTACAGATGTTTCAAGTTTCAAAGGAATCATTTGCAGAAGCTTATAAGCAAGTAATACAGGAGGAAAAAAGATGAAGGATATCGCAACGCCAAATCGTACAAAAGACATTGTTGAAAAGTATGGATTTTCATTCAAAAAAAGTTTAGGACAAAACTTTTTAATTGATACAAATGTATTAAATCGTATTGTTGATCATGCAGAAATTGGTTCAGAAAGTGGTGCAATTGAAATTGGACCAGGTATTGGTGCATTAACAGAGCAATTAGCAAAGCGTGCTAAAAAAGTAGTGGCTTTTGAAATTGATCAAAGACTATTACCAATTTTAGATGAGACGTTAGCGCCATATGGTAACGTTACAGTTATTAATAAAGACGTACTAAAAGCAGATGTACATGAAGTATTTAATGAGCAATTTGAAGAAGGGCAAGATGTAATGGTAGTAGCTAACTTACCATACTATATTACAACGCCAATTTTATTTAAATTGCTTGAAGAAAAGTTACCAGTTCGTGGATTTGTTGTTATGATGCAAAAAGAAGTTGGAGATCGTTTAGCTGCTAAACCTGGAACGAAAGAGTATGGTTCTTTATCGATTGCCATTCAGTATTATACAGAGGTTGAAACAGTTATGACTGTACCGCGTACAGTGTTTGTACCACAGCCAAACGTTGATTCTGCAATTATCCGCCTTCTAAAGCGTCCTAAACCGGTTGTAGAGGTGACAGATGAAACGTTCTTCTTTGAAGTAGTACGAGCAAGTTTCGCACAGCGCCGTAAAACTTTAATGAATAATTTATCAAATAATTTAAATGGTTTCCCGAAAGATAAGGAGTTATTGGATCGAATTTTAACAGAAGTAGGAATTGATCCAAAGCGAAGAGGCGAAACGCTATCTATTGAAGAGTTTGCAACATTAAGTAATGCATTAGTTCTTCATAAATTATCATAAGAATATGAAAGGGACAGTTCAACTTGAACTGTCCCTTTTGTCACCTTTCTCTCTCTAAATTCATACTTTAAAAACAGGTAAGATGGCCTAATGAGTTTGGAGGTAGGAGAATGGTTTTACATGTTGGAGAATTAGTGGAACGATATTCTCATAAGAGGGATATTCTTTTTCGTATTATAGAAATAAAAGGTGAGATAGCTATATTGTTTGGAGAGGAAATTAGACTGGTGGCGGATGCGCCACTTGAAGATTTAATTAGTATAGATCAAAGAGAACATAAAAAAAGGGTGAAGCGTGAGAAAGAAACAATGGAGCGCACGTATCGTTTGTTTCAACAAGATTATGTACTGATGAAACAAAGGCATGAACATACTTCAACTGGTGGATACACAAGTGAGGTGAATTATTTTCAAATGCCGGGACGTGTATTGCATATAGATGGAGACCCTTTATATTTGCGCAAGTGCTTAGACTTATATAACAAAATTGGCGTTCCTGTTCAAGGTATTCATTGTAAAGAAACGGAGATGCATGAAAAAGTAGTAGACTTAATAGATCACTTTCGCCCAGACATTCTCGTTATTACAGGGCATGATGCATATACAAAATCAAAAGGAGTGAAGGGAGATTTAGCGGCATATAGGCATTCAAGGCATTTTGTACAGGCTGTTCGTGAAGTGCGAAAAAAATATCCATCACTGGATCAACTTGTTATTTTTGCTGGGGCATGTCAATCACATTTTGAGGCACTAATTCGTGCAGGGGCCAATTTCGCTAGTTCACCATCTAGAATTAATATTCATGCACTAGATCCTGTATATGTAGTTGGTAAAATTAGTTTTACTTCATTTATGGAGAGAGTCAATGTATGGGATGTCGTACGTAATACAATTACTGGTGAAAAGGGACTAGGTGGAATTGAAACGAGAGGGATTTTACGAACGGGATTACCTTTTCAACATTACGAAGAGTAAGCAGGATACATATGTATCTTGCTTTTTTGTATGGAAGGATTTAAATGAATTTGGATAAAAAGAGGTAAGAACGTACAGACTACGTAATGATACTTTTACAATATAGTATTTCTTCTATCTATTCAAACGCAGGATGATATTAGCTGTGAATCGCGGTTAATAATTAGGATAGATATATCGTGCTTTAAGTGTTCAATCTAAATTACAGCGAGGTGTAGCGAAGTATATGTCAAAACGTTTAGATGAAATTAAAAGCGAATTAGATCACCATCTTGGACAACGACTTATGTTAAAAGCAAATAGTGGAAGAAGAAAAACTGTGGAGCAATCAGGTGTACTAGCAGAAACATACCGTTCCGTTTTTGTTGTACAATTGGATCAACAAGAAGATGCGTTGCAACGTGTATCTTATAGTTATGCAGATGTTTTAACAGAGACAGTAGAGTTAACATTTTATGGAGACCCTCATAATGAGGTCATTTTATAATCCGTATATCATTACATATATTCCCATAAATGAAAAGCTATATTATTTTGCATACTAACTATACCGTAGCAAAATAAGGAGGGACTCTGCATTGAGTAGACGAAGAGGTGTCATGTCAAACCAATTTAAAGAAGAGCTAGCAAAAGAGCTTGGCTTTTATGATGTTGTTCAGAAAGAAGGATGGGGCGGAATTCGTGCGAAAGATGCTGGTAACATGGTGAAACGTGCTATAGAAATTGCAGAACAGCAATTAATGAAACGAAACCAGTAGTTGTAAGATACTTTCTATGCTACGGTAGCCGAGGAGACATTCCTCGGCTTTTTGTACTCTAAAAGGTGCCATCATTTTACATAAGTAGTTTCATTCTGAATGCTTTTCGTTATAATTAGGGAAGTGTCATCGTCTTACTATAAATTTATGGTAAAATAAACGATAAAAGATTGAGTACATAGAGTGGGTGAATAGATTGAAGCTACTAGTGAAAGCACCAGCAAAGATTAATCTGTCGTTAGATGTACTGGGAAAAAGACAAGACGGATATCATGAAGTGAAAATGATTATGACAACCATTGATTTAGCAGATCGTCTAGAACTAACGGAATTAGCAGAAGACCGTATTGAAATTTTATCCCATAATCGGTATGTCCCAGACGACCAACGAAATTTAGCTTATCAGGCAGCGAAATTATTAAAAGAGAAGTTTAATGTAAAAAAAGGTGTATCTATTACTATTGAAAAAACGATTCCAGTAGCAGCTGGATTAGCAGGTGGAAGTAGTGATGCAGCAGCGACATTACGTGGTCTTAATAAATTATGGAATTTAGGGCTTACAATTGATGAGTTAGCAGAGCTTGGCGCAGAAATTGGATCAGATGTATCGTTCTGTGTATACGGAGGCACAGCAATTGCCACTGGAAGAGGAGAGAAAATTGAGCATATAAAGACTCCGCCTTCTTGTTGGGTTATTTTAGCGAAACCACATATAGGTGTATCTACTGCTGATGTGTATGGAAATTTAAAGTTAAATCGAGTTACACATCCAAATGTAGATAAAATGGTTGATGTCATAAATTCTGGTGATTATAAAGGAATTTGTGATACTGTTGGTAACGTTTTAGAAGATGTAACATTTGGAATGCATCCTGAAGTTGCCCGTATTAAATCACAGATGAAGCGATTTGGAGCGGATGCTGTATTAATGAGTGGAAGTGGTCCAACTGTATTCGGACTTGTACACCATGATTCACGAATGCATCGCATTTATAACGGATTAAAAGGATTTTGTGAACAAGTCTATGCGGTACGTTTATTAGGAGAGCGAGAAACGCTTGAATAAAGACGTATAATACGTTATGATTTGTTTAGAATATTCGTGATTTGAGGTGAGAGTATGAAAATTAGAAGAAGTACAAGGTTAGTCGATATGACTTATTACTTGCTACAAAACCCTCGTCAGCTAGTATCTCTCACTTTTTTTGCTGAAAGGTATCAATCGGCTAAGTCTTCCATTAGTGAAGATTTAGTTATTATTAAGCAAACGTTTGAACAACAAGGGATCGGCACATTGCAAACGATACCAGGAGCAGCAGGAGGAGTGAAATATATACCGTATATAAGTGAAGAAGAGGCAGATCTAATTATTGATGAGCTTTGTGGCTTATTTGAAAACCCAGATCGTATTTTGCCTGGCGGTTACTTATACATGACAGATTTATTGAGTAATCCTCGCCATATTAATGGCGCAGGTCGTTTGTTTGCTTCTGTTTTTGCTAGGCAACCAATTGATGCAGTTATGACGGTGGCAACGAAAGGGATTCCACTTGCTTATGCAGTGGCAAATTACTTAGATGTACCAGTTGTAATTGCAAGGAAAGATAATAAGGTAACAGAAGGTCCGACTGTTAGTATTAACTATGTGTCGGGTTCTTCTAAACGAATTCAAACAATGACGTTAGCAAAACGCAGTCTTCCAGAAGGGTCGAATGTTTTAATTATTGATGACTTCATGAAAGCTGGCGGAACAATTCAAGGTATGATGAGTATGTTAGAAGAGTTCAAGGCTAATGTTGTTGGTATTGGTGTATTAGTAGAATCCACAGATATTGAAGAACGACTAATTAATAATTTTGTATCATTAATTCGTCTATCGGAAGTTGATGTGAAAGAAAAAACGATTCAAGTGGAAAAAGGGAATTATTCTCTTGCGCCATTTGATGAAGGGCTTGTAGAGGCGGAATAAAAGATAGAGCAGATAGCTCTATCTTTTTTTATTTTATTTATAGATTATAAAATAGGTGGACAAACTGCCTTTCGTACACTATTTTTAAAGAGTAAAATAAATAATAAAAGGGTGAAAAGTATGAAAGTTGTTCAAACAAGCAAGGCACCACAAGCAATTGGACCTTATTCACAGGGGATTATTGTAAATAACATGTTCTATAGCTCAGGACAAATTCCATTGACGGCAAATGGGGAGCTTGTAACAGGAGATGTAACAGTACAAACAGAACAAGTATTTCAAAATTTACAAGCGGTATTAGAGGAAGCAGGTGCTTCATTTGATACAGTCGTAAAAACAACAGTATTTTTAAAGGACATGGATGATTTTAATGCTGTGAATGAAGTGTATAGCTCTTATTTCTCTACTCATAAACCAGCTCGATCTTGTGTGCAAGTAGCAAAATTACCGAAAGATGTTTCCGTTGAAATTGAAGTAATCGCCCTAGTTAAGTAACCTTTTGTAAGCGATAACCTCCACTAATCTCTATATTCAACTACTTTAAAAATTTTTATCTTAAAAATTTTTAAAAAATTAAAGGGAAAATAGAAAATTTGTGGAATTTATACAAATATATCGCTTATTTAGAAAAGGGTGGTGAACACAAGATGGAAGTGACTGACGTAAGATTACGCCGCGTAAACACAGAAGGCCGCATGAGAGCAATTGCCTCTATTACTCTAGACCATGAATTTGTTGTTCATGATATTCGTGTAATTGATGGTAATAATGGATTATTTGTAGCAATGCCAAGTAAACGTACTCCAGATGGAGAGTTCCGTGACATTGCACATCCAATTAATTCTGGTACACGCTCTAAAATTCAAGATGCGGTTTTAACAGAGTATCATCGTTTAGGCGAGTTAGAAGAGGTTGAGTTTGAAGAAGCAGGTGCTTCGTAAAATTCGAATGAAAAGGGCTTTTGACAAAAAGCCTTATAATTTTGTAGCAAACTCCTGTAAGCATTTACAGGAGTTTGTTTTTTTTTGCTTTATATTTGGAAACTGCATAATTTATTAACATAAAAAGAAGAAACTACTAATTTTTTCAAAATCATTTTAAATAGTATAGCTTATTTCTTAAAAAAGATACTAAAGAGTAAAACATCTTATAAGAATTATGGTAAAATTTAATAGTTAAAATGTGTTTCTTGAAATATATGATGATTTAGGATAATATCTTTAATGGATAAATAGGTTGCGATGGAGGGTCTATATGTCAAACAGATTTGCAGTGATTCTAGCTGCAGGTAAAGGCACACGTATGAAGTCTAAGCTATACAAAGTGCTGCATCCTGTATGTGGAAAACCTATGGTACAACACGTAGTCGATCAAGTATCTCAATTAGGATTGCAGAAACTTGTAACGGTTGTTGGACATGGTGCTGAAATGGTACAAGAACAGCTAGGGAACGTAAGTGAATTTGCATTACAAGCAGAACAACTTGGTACAGCACATGCTGTAGATCAAGCTGCAAGTGTACTTGCAAATGAAGAAGGAACAACTTTAGTTATTTGTGGTGATACGCCTCTAATAACTGCTGAAACAATGGAAGCATTACTTCAGCAACATAAAGAAGCAGGAGCAATGGCGACGGTGCTAACAGCATACATAGAAGAGCCTGCTGGATATGGCCGTATTGTTCGTAATGAGAATGGTCATGTTGAAAAGATTGTTGAGCATAAAGATGCAAATGAGAAAGAATTAGCTATTAAAGAAATCAATACAGGTACGTATTGTTTTGATAATAAGGCTTTATTTGCTTCACTTTCTAAAGTTTCAAATGATAACGTGCAAGGTGAATATTACCTTCCAGATGTTATTGAGATTTTAAAAAATGAAGGTCATATCGTATCAGCTTATCAAACAGAGCAGTTCGACGAAACGTTAGGTGTTAACGACAGAGTCGCTCTATCGCAAGCGGAAATTATTATGAAAAACCGTATCAACCGAAAGAACATGGTAAACGGTGTTACAATTATTGATCCAAGTAACACTTATATTTCTGCTGATGCAGTTATCGGTAGTGATACAGTTCTTCATCCAGGAACAATTATTGAGGGGAACACTGTAATTGGCTCTGATTGTGAAATTGGACCGCATACAGTAATTCGCGATAGTGAAATTGGAGATCGTACGACAATTCGACAATCTACTGTACATGATAGTAAGCTTGGTACAGAAGTATCGGTTGGTCCATTTGCACATATTCGCCCAGATTCAGTTATTGGAGACGAAGTACGCGTTGGAAACTTCGTGGAAATCAAAAAAACTGTCTTTGGTAATAGAAGTAAAGCTTCACACTTGAGTTATATCGGGGATGCACAAGTTGGAGAAGACGTGAATCTTGGTTGTGGTTCAATTACGGTGAACTATGACGGTAAGAATAAATTCAAAACTGTGATTGGTAATGGGGTATTTATTGGATGTAATTCAAACCTTGTTGCTCCAGTAACAGTTGAAGATGGTGCTTATGTGGCAGCAGGCTCTACAATTACAGAGAATGTTCCATCAAAAGCATTATCGGTAGCACGTGCACGTCAAGTTAACAAAGAAGACTATGTTGATCAATTGCTGAATAAGAAAAAATCATAATGTGGAGGGTTAATCTAGATGTCGACTCAATATCTAAATTCTAATTTGAAAGTATTCTCTTTAAACTCTAATAAGGAACTTGCTGAGCAGATTGCAAAGCATATTGGAGTAGGGCTAGGAAAATGTTCTGTTGATCGTTTTAGTGATGGAGAAGTTCAAATTAACATTGAAGAAAGTATCCGTGGTTGCGATGTATTCATTATTCAATCTACAAGCTTCCCAGTAAACGAACATATCATGGAATTACTTATTATGATTGATGCATTAAAACGTGCATCTGCGAAAACAATTAATATTGTTATTCCTTACTATGGTTATGCGCGTCAAGACCGTAAAGCGCGTTCTCGTGAACCAATTACATCGAAACTTGTAGCAAACTTGCTTGAAACAGCAGGTGCAACTCGTGTAATCACTCTAGATTTACATGCTCCACAAATTCAAGGGTTCTTTGATATCCCAATCGACCACTTAATGGGTGTACCGATTCTTTCAGATTACTTTGAAACAAAAGGTCTTAAAGATATCGTAATCGTGTCTCCTGACCATGGTGGTGTAACTCGTGCAAGAAAAATGGCAGATCGTCTAAAAGCGCCAATCGCTATTATTGATAAGCGTCGTCCTCGCCCGAATGTATCAGAGGTAATGAACATTATCGGTAATATTGAAGGTAAAACAGCGATTTTAATTGATGACATCATTGATACAGCTGGTACAATTACATTAGCAGCAAACGCTCTTGTTGAGAACGGTGCTTCTGAAGTATATGCTTGCTGTACACACCCAGTATTATCTGGTCCAGCAATTGAGCGTATTCAAAATTCAAATATTAAAGAGTTAGTTGTAACGAACTCTATCGTATTACCAGAAGAGAAGAAAATCGACAAAGTACATGAACTTTCAGTTGCTCCATTAATCGGAGAAGCAATCATTCGTGTATACGAAGAAGAATCTGTGAGTGTATTATTCAATTAATTGGATAGAATGAGACGTAACCAAAATTGGTTACGTCTTTTCGTATCGAAAAAAGAAAGTAGTGGTACAAGAATGAAATTGATAGTAGGACTTGGGAACCCAGGTAGAGAATATGAATTAACAAGGCATAATATTGGATTTATGGCCATTGATGAACTTGCGAAGCGTTGGAACATTTCTTTGAATGAACAAAAATTTAAAGGTGTATTTGGTGCAGGGTTTGTTAATGGAGAAAAGGTAATCTTATTAAAGCCGCTAACATACATGAACTTATCTGGGGAAAGTATTCGTCCACTCATGGATTATTATAAAATTGATGTTGAGGACTTCGTTGTTATGTACGACGATTTGGACATTCCTGTAGGTAAATTGCGTCTTCGCATGAAAGGTAGTGCTGGTGGACATAATGGTGTAAAGTCAACGATTTCGCACCTAGGAACACAAGAATTTCAACGTATCCGTATGGGAATCGATCGCCCGAAAAATGGAATGAAGGTAGTCGATTATGTATTAGGACGCTTTACATCTGAAGAGATTCCGGATGTTAACCATTCTATTGAAAAAGCAGCGGATGCATGTGAAGAGTGGCTAAATAAGCCTTTTCTCCAAATCATGAATACTTTCAATAGTTAAAAATGAGATTGGGAATATTTCTCTTTTGTTTTACCCATACTAGTAGTAATTGAATTTTTAGGAGGCTAGTATGGAAGGGTATTATTATTGCAGACACTGCGGAGGTAATGTAGGCTCCATTAACGCAGAAAAAGTATATAGCGACGTTTTATTTCAACTAACAGAGCAAGAAGTAGTAGAAATGATTCATTTTCATGAGAATGGAAATATATATATAAAAACGATTTGTGAATCGTGTCAAGAAACGCTCGCATCTTATCCTGAGTATTATGAGTATGAAAAATTTCTGCAATAAAATGTTGTCGCTTTGGCATGTCCAAAGCATTTTTCTGTTTTCCTTTTCCAAAATATTTGCATAAAATAGAATGACTTGCTCTTTATGTTGAGAGGAGTTTTAAAAATGATAGGTTTATTAGAGCAATTTTATAAAAATGAAGAGATACAATCGGTTATTAATGGATTAGAAGATGGGTTAAAAGAACAACTTATATCAGGGATGGCAACGTCTTCTCGTTCATTATTAATGGCGGCTTTATATAAAAAAACAAAAAAATCACAATTAATCGTGACGCATAACTTATACCAAGCACAAAAAGTACATGAAGATTTAGTGGCGTTACTTGGTGAAAAAGATGTGTGGTTATATCCAGTGAATGAACTGATAGCATCGGAAATTGGAGTTGCAAGTCCAGAATTGAAGGCGCAACGTATAGAAGTGTTAAATCGCTTGGCTGCGGGAGAGAATGGAATCATTGTAGCGCCAGTGGCAGGATTGCGTAGATTTTTACCAATAAAAGAATTGTGGAAGCAAAAGCAAGTTGAAATCAATCTAGGGCAAGAGATTGATTTAGATGCGCTCTTGCATACTTTACATCATATTGGCTATGAACGTAAGTCGATGGTAGAAGCTCCAGGGGAGTTCAGTTTGCGTGGGGGAATATTAGATATTTATCCTTTAACTGAAGAACTACCATTTCGTATTGAATTCTTTGATACAGAAGTCGATTCTATTCGATTATTTGATGTGGATGAACAGCGTTCTCAAGGTAAAAAAGAAAGCGTTAGGTTTGGTCCGGCAACAGAGTTTTTATTTTCACAGGAAGAATTAAAATCAGGAATTCAGCATCTTGAAGAAGGTTTGACTAAGACGATGCAAAAACTTTCTGATGATAAACTAAAGACTACAGTGCTTGAGACGGTAAGTCATGAAATTGAGATGTTGAAAAACGGGCAAAGTATAGAACAGATGTTTAAATACTTATCTATTTTCTATAAAGAACCTGCTAGTCTGATAGATTATTTACTAGAAGACGGTGTTGTAATTTTAGACGAGATTTCCCGTATTCAAGAAACAGCATCGCATCTTGAAACAGAAGAGGCGGAATGGTATATATCACTTCTTGGTGAAGGAACAATTATTCAAGATTTATCTTTCTCTCACCCATTCGAGGGGTTTCTTCATCATAAAAAAAGAAGTTTTGTATATTTAACGTTATTCTTGCGTCATATCGCACACACACATCCGCAAAATATTGTTAATGTAACATGTAAAACAATGCAAGATTTCCATGGACAGATGAATTTGTTAAAAACAGAAATTGATAGATGGAATGAAGGGCATTTTACGACTGTTGTACTTGGAACAGATGATGAACGTGTGAAAAAATTACAACATATTTTAAGTGATTATGATATTGAGGCAGATATTGTAGAAGGTACAGATATTTTATTGCCTGGAAGGTTACAAATTGCTGTAGGTGATTTACATGCAGGTTTTGAAATGCCGATGCAAAAGCTTGTTGTCATTACTGAAAAGGAGCTTTTTCATAAGAAAGTTAAAAAATCACAACGTAAACAAAAGTTATCGAATGCTGAACGTATTAAAAGTTATTCGGAATTAAAAGTTGGAGATTATGTAGTTCATGTAAATCATGGTATAGGTAAATTTTTAGGTATTGAGACATTAGAGATTAATGGTGTTCATAAAGATTATTTAAATATTAAATATCAAGGTAATGATAAGCTATACGTTCCAATTGAACAAATTGATCAAGTTCAAAAATATGTAGGATCTGAAGGTAAGGATCCGAAAGTTTATAAATTAGGTGGTAATGATTGGAAGAAGGTTAAAACGAAAGTTGAAAAATCTGTACAAGACATTGCGGATGACCTAATTAAACTATATGCTGAGCGCGAAGCTTCAAAAGGCTATGCATATACGCCAGATACGGCAGAACAACAAGAGTTCGAATCATCTTTCCCGTATCAAGAGACAGAGGATCAGTTACGTTCTATTGACGAGATTAAAAAAGATATGGAACGCGGACGCCCAATGGATAGGCTCCTTTGTGGTGACGTAGGATATGGAAAGACTGAAGTGGCTATTCGTGCGGCATTTAAAGCAATTATGGATGAAAAACAAGTTGCAATTTTAGTACCGACAACGATTCTTGCGCAGCAACACTATGAAACAATTCGAGAGCGTTTTCAAGATTATCCGATCAATATAGGCTTATTAAGTAGATTCCGTACGAGAAAACAACAAAATGAAACAATTAAGGGCTTAAAGGATGGAACAGTAGATATTGTAATCGGAACACATCGTATTTTATCTAAAGATGTTACGTATAAAGATTTAGGGCTTCTTATTATTGATGAAGAACAAAGATTTGGTGTAACACATAAAGAAAAAATTAAACAATTGAAGGCGAATGTTGACGTATTAACATTAACGGCAACTCCGATTCCGCGGACGCTTCATATGTCTATGCTTGGTGTGCGCGACTTATCTGTTATTGAGACACCACCAGAAAATCGTTTCCCAGTCCAAACGTATGTAGTAGAGTATAATCCAGCATTAATACGAGAGGCGATAGAGCGAGAGCTTGCAAGAGGTGGTCAAGTTTACTTCCTATATAACCGTGTAGAGGATATTGAAAGAAAAGCGGATGAAATTTCGATGTTAGTTCCAGATGCCCGCGTAACGTACGCACATGGGAAAATGAACGAAAGCGAATTAGAGTCTGTTATGCTATCATTTTTAGAAGGACAGCATGATGTTCTTGTAAGTACAACAATTATTGAGACGGGTGTAGATATTCCGAATGTAAATACGTTAATTGTATTTGATGCAGATCGTATGGGATTATCACAGTTGTATCAGCTTCGTGGGCGTGTTGGACGTTCTAATCGTGTTGCATATGCATACTTTGCATATAAACGTGACAAAGTGCTGTCAGAGGTTGCAGAGAAGCGTCTACAAGCAATTAAAGAGTTCACGGAACTTGGATCTGGTTTCAAAATTGCGATGAGAGATTTATCTATTCGTGGAGCAGGTAATTTGTTAGGGGCAGAACAGCATGGATTTATTGATTCTGTCGGATTTGATTTATATTCTCAAATGTTAAAAGATGCAATTGAACAGCGTAGAGGAACAGATGGGGCTGAAAATATAGTTAATGTTGAAATTGACTTAGAGGTAGATGCATATCTACCAGATGCTTATATTTCAGATAGTAAGCAAAAAATTATGATGTATAAACAATTTAGAGGTGTTTCTGCAATTGAGGATATTGAAGAATTGCAGGAAGAAATGATCGATAGATTTGGCGATTATCCACAAGAAGTTGGTTATTTATTACAAATTGCAAATATTAAAGTGTTGGCAATGAAAGAACAAATTGAATTAATTAAGCAGAATAAATTTGAAGTAACATTCCTGTTTTCTGAACAAGCAAGCCAAAATATTGATGGTGGAAAATTATTCATGCTCGGAAATAGTTTTGGACGTATGATCGGTTTAGGAATGGAAGGATCACAATTGAAAATTGTTATGAAAACAAATGGCTTAGAGACATCGAAGTGGTTAACAATTGCTGAAAATTTATTAAAAGGCTTACCAGATGTAAAAAAAGAAGTAATAAATGCCTAAAATAAGATAAAAAAATACAATTCGACGTGCATAGAAGAACTAATGTGTAAAATACTATGTCTAACAGTTGGTGATTTTTACATGAACAGGTAAATTCACCACTTTGATCATCAGTAGAAAGTGAGGCAGCATTAGAATGAAAGCAACTGGAATCGTACGTCGAATTGATGATTTAGGCAGGGTAGTAATCCCGAAGGAAATTCGTAGAACCTTACGTATTCGAGAAGGAGACCCACTAGAAATATTTGTTGATCGCGATGGAGAGGTAATTTTAAAGAAGTATTCTCCAATTAGTGAGCTAGGTGATTTTGCAAAAGAATATGCTGATGCTTTATATGACAGCTTAGGACATAATGTGCTTGTGTGTGATCGAGATTCTATCATCGCAGTATCAGGCGTATCGAAAAAAGAATACTTAAATAAAAGTGTTGGCGATCTAATTGAAAAAACGATGGAAGAACGAAAGTCTGTTATTATGACGGATGAAAGTGATATTTCCATTATTGATGGTGTAACAGAAAAGGTTCATTCTTATACAGTTGGACCGATTGTTGCAAACGGAGATCCGATTGGAGCCGTCATTATTTTCTCAAAAGAAGCCATTATAAGCGAGATCGAGCATAAAGCGGTTAATACTGCTGCCAGTTTCTTAGCGAAACAAATGGAACAGTAAGGGTATATTGATTTTAGAAGTAGCAATCTTTCCTAATTATGATCTTTCTTTTTGAGAAATCAATTATTTGGAGATATATGTATATTGAATGAAGGTAGCACTTTGCTACCTTTTTTCGTTGAATATTTTTAACATGTAGGAACTCATTATTACCCGTGTTGGTAAGGGAGTTTGTTCTTTTCTTTATGATATAATACGAGAGGTGAGAATAGAAAAAGGAGTTTTCTTGTATGGAAGCGAAGAAGTATCAAGCCTTTTGGCGTGGGGCTATTATATTAACGATTGCAAGTTTTGTTACAAAAGTATTAAGCGCTTTTTACCGTATTCCATATCAAAATATAGCGGGGGATATTGGGTTTTATATTTACCAACAAATTTACCCGTTTTATGGATTTTGTTTAATTTTAGCTACTTATGGATTTCCTGTTATCATTTCGAAAATGGTTGCAGAACGACTAGAGCGGGGAAAACAAAAAGAAGCAGAAGAAATTATTTGTGTATCTTTTTGGTTCTTATTAGGAATTGGTTTTATAGGCTTCTTTACATTGTTTTTTGGGGCCGAAACAATTGCGGCAGCTATGGGCGATATACACTTAGATAAGTTACTACGTGTTATTTCATTTTCATTCTTATTGATGCCATTTTTGTCTGTAGCAAGAGGGTATTTTCAAGGATTTAATAATATGATGCCAACGGCTGTTTCGCAAGTAATAGAACAAACAATTCGAGTTTCTATTATTGTGTTTTTATCGCTATTCCTAATTGCTCACGGATTTGATTTATATACAGTTGGTGCAGGGGCTATGTTAGGCTCAATTGCGGGTGGACTTATTGGGATTATTGTACTTATATTGTATATGCGTCAAGATTTTCGTTCTATATTCTTCAAAAGTGCAGCGAGAATTAAGGGTAAAAGGAAGATAGTTAAAATCCTTTTTTGGCAGGGGTTAGCGATTTGTGTTAGTAATTTAGTGCTTATTTTTATACAGATGGCTGATTCAGTGTCCTTTTACAGCTTACTTATTGGTGCGGGAGAACAGGCTGAAAATGCAAAGGTATTAAAGGGTGTTTATGATAGAAGTATTCCGCTAATGCAATTAGGTACTGTTGTGACGACTTCTTTCTCGTTGTCACTTATTCCGATTATTACAGCGGCGAAGGAAAGAGGAGATCTTTCCTTTATTCAAGAAAAGGTAAAGTTAGCAATGAAAATAACATTTGTTATTGGACTTGCAGCAGCTATTGGACTAACTTGTATTATTCAACCTACCAATATTATGTTGTTTGAAAACAGTGATGGATCAGATGTTTTATCTATTTTATCGTTATCTATTTTATTTAGTTCATTGTCAATTACGACAGCTTCTATTTTACAAGGATTAGGGCAAACGTTTAAGCCAGCATTATTTGTTGTATTTGGAGGTTGCTTAAAGTTAGCGTTAAATTATATATTCAAGCCTTATTTTGGTGTGAAAGGTGCAGCTTTTGCGACTTTATGTGCGTTAATTATAATCTCTGGATTAAATAGTTTGTTGCTTACGAGAGCTGTATCAGGGTCACTTATCAATAAGCGAAATATGTTAGGGATAGTAATTAGTGGTATTTGTATGGGATTTGTATTAATGGTGTTCACACGTGTGTTACAGATGTCTGGATTAGTAATTAATACGGAACATAGAGGAAGCGCGACGCTTGAAGCGTTGTTAGGTGTAGCCATCGGCGGATTGACATATATGTTTTTTATTTTGAAATTACGTGTATTTACAAAAAAAGAATTAGGAACCGTTATGAAACAAGAGAAAAAAGAAGGTTCATTGAAGAAGAGTGGATAGAGGTGACTGTTTGTGAGTGGAATCATTACTATTTTAGGTTTAGGAGCTGGTGAATTAGATCAGCTAACGATGGGTGTATATCGAAAAATAAAAGAAGCAGACCATCTGTTTGTTAGAACGAAAGAACATCCAGTTATAGAAGAATTGGAGAAAGAAGGCGTACAATATACGTCTTTTGATGCTGTATATGAAGCACATGATACGTTTGAAATTGTATATGAAACAATTGCGAATAAATTGCTAGAACAAGCTGAAGGTACAGAAATTATCTATGCTGTTCCCGGGCATCCACTTGTAGCAGAAAGAACAGTTCAGCTGCTGTTAGAAAAAGGAGAAGTTTCAAATGTTGAAGTGCGAATTGAGGGTGGACAAAGTTTCCTTGATCCTATGTTTGCAAGTCTAAAGATTGATCCGATTGAAGGATTCCAATTACTTGATGCTACATCATTTGAAAGAGGGCAATTAGAACTGCGTCAACATTTAATCTTTTGCCAAGTATATGATGCATTCGTTGCATCTGATGTGAAATTAACATTAATGGAGATGTTACCAGATGATTATGAAGTGTATATCGTAACAGCTGCAGGAACTTCATTTGAACAAGTAAAGAAGGTACCGTTGTACATGTTAGATCATGAAACGGAATTGAATAATTTAACGAGTGTGTACGTGCCGCCAGTTCAGGAGCGTGCGTCCTTGTATCAACAGTTTGATGTTCTTAGAGAAATTATTGCGGAACTTCGTGGTCCAAATGGTTGTCCGTGGGATAAAAAGCAAACACATCAATCATTAAAGAAATATTTAATTGAGGAAGCTTATGAAGTGTTGGAAGCAATCGATGAAGAGGATGATGATCACTTAGTAGAAGAATTAGGTGATATATTATTACAAGTTATGCTTCATGCTCAAATCGGAGAAGATGAAGGTTGGTTCTCTATAGATGATATCATTCGAACTCTATCTGAGAAAATGGTTCGTCGCCATCCGCATGTGTTTGGAAATACGGATGTAAACAGCGCTGATGAAGTGATTGCAAATTGGGAAGAAATTAAAAAACAAGAAAAAGGATTCGTGAAAGAATCTGTTTTAAATGGCGTTCCCAAAAGTTTGCCACAGTTACTACGCGCCTATGAAATTCAGAAGAAAGCTGGTAAGGTTGGATTTGATTGGGTTGATGTGCAACCGATGATAGAGAAAGCTTTGGAAGAATGGCAAGAGTTCCAACAAGAGGTTACAAATATGGATGAGGAAAAGATGCTGGGTGAGTTTGGTGATTTACTATTTGCATTTGTTAATATAGCTCGTCATTACAAAATAGATCCAGAAGAGGCGTTACGTTCAACTAATGAGAAATTTACTGGTCGTTTTTTATACATGGAGGCAAAAGTAGCTGAAATGAATAAAGAGATGAAAGATTTATCATTAGAACAGTTAGATGTTTTATGGGAAGAAGCGAAACAAACAGAGCGTTAATAGGGGGATTTGATATGCGTCTAGATAAGTTTTTAAAAGTATCACGTTTAATTAAAAGAAGAACATTAGCGAAAGAAGTAGCTGATCAAGGAAGAATATCTATTAATGGTCAAGTGGCAAAAGCGAGTTCTGATGTGAAAGTAGCTGATGAATTAACAATTCGTTTTGGTCAAAAAATAGTGACTGTGAAAATAAATGAATTAAAAGAAACAACTAAAAAAGAAGATGCAGCAAATATGTATAGCTTAGTTCGTGAAGAAAAAGTAAAAGCGGAAGAAGGCTTGTTCTAAAATCATTTATCCCCTCATACATTACTATTAGCTAGTAAAAACCTATGGGGGGATTTACGTGAATAATGGTTACTCACCTACGTCTTCTAATCAACAAAATGTTTCTGTAGAGCATGACATTATTATGCGTGGCAGGCGTATAATTGATATTACCGGTGTGAAGCAGGTAGAGAGTTTTGATAGCGAAGAGTTTTTACTAGAGACCGTAATGGGTTTTTTAACGATTCGTGGTCAAAATTTACAAATGAAAAATTTAGATGTGGAAAAAGGTATTGTGTCGATTAAAGGGAAAGTTAATGAGATGCTGTATATTGATGAAAATCAAGGGGAAAAAACTAAAGGTTTCTTTAGTAAGTTGTTTAAATGAGCTTAACAATTCAGTTGTATACAATGCTTTCAATGATTGGAATGGGTGCTTGGATTGGAGCGTCTTTAGATACATATCAACGTTTTTTAAAGCGCCAAGAACGTAAACGTTGGCTTGTATTTATACATGATATATTATTTTGGATTGTCCAAGCATTATTCGTCTTTTATGTATTGCTTCTCGTAAATGAAGCTGAGCTACGTATATATGTGTTTTTGGCATTATTATGTGGTTTTGCGGCATATCAAAGCTTATTGAAGGCACTATACATGAAGCTGTTAAATTTTCTCATCTATATTTTTATGCAAACAACATATTTTTTTGTTCGAATTATACAGCTACTCATGATAAAACCTGTTATTATTATAGCGCAGCTATTTATTGCATTTATATTATTCTTATTTCGTATACTGCTTTCAATTGGACATGTGTTATGGAAAATGGTGATTTGGATATTACTTTTCATATGGAAAGTTTTTTTCTGGCCTGTTCGATTTATTGCTTCGCTCATATGGAAACTTCCCCCTAATCGTGTTAAACTTTTTATAGTGAAACATATAGGGTTCCTGCAATATATAGCAAAATTGAAGGGACATATCTTCCAACTATGGGAGCATATAAAAAAGAAGTTAGGGGGACC
This sequence comes from Bacillus cereus group sp. BfR-BA-01356, assembly GCF_022663635.1. NCBI lineage: Bacteria > Bacillati > Bacillota > Bacilli > Caryophanales > Bacillaceae > Bacillus > Bacillus cereus group sp. BfR-BA-01356. The sequence continues at coordinate 29,256 of NZ_JAKUFX010000030.1, forward strand.
TCGGAAATGAGGGAACTGAGACAAAGAACAATCGAAAAACAGAGTCCAAATCCTGTTAAAGAGCATATAATACAAACGGATGAGAACAGGAAGCGACTTTATCGCCGTTTAGCGGTTTTTCTTGTCTTTACTTTTACAATTATTGCGAGTATTAGTGTAACGTTTTATCAACAAAACAGTTCCATTAAAGCAAAAGAAGCAAAAGTTAAGGACATGAAAAAAGAACTGGATTCATTAACGAATAAAGAAAAAAGTCTAAAAGACGAAGTTCAAAAGTTAAATGATGAAGAGTACGTATTAAAGATTGCTAGAAGGGATTATTTCTTCTCTGGTAAAGGGGAGATAATTTTTCCTGTTTCTAAGTAGAGTATGTCTTATTGACACTATATTTTAGGATTATATATAATAAAGTAAAATTTGACTTTTTAACCACTAAGGAGGAGCATTTTTTTTATGTCAATCGAGGTAGGCAGCAAGTTACAGGGTAAAGTAACAGGTATTACAAATTTTGGGGCTTTTGTGGAGCTGCCAGAGGGCTTAACGGGTCTTGTTCATATTAGTGAAGTTGCTGATAACTATGTAAAAGATATTAACGATCACTTAAAAGTGGGCGACCAAGTAGAAGTAAAAGTTATTAATGTTGAAAAAGATGGAAAGATTGGTTTATCTATCAAAAAAGCGAAAGAACGTGAAAAAACAGAAGGAGATCGTCCACGTGGTGAATACCAACGCGGTGGTGATCAACAACGTTCTGGACGTCCACAACGTAATAATCGCTCTTTCAACAGAGATAATCGCGGTGGCGGTAACGACCGAGCTCCGAAAGAAACATTTGAGCAAAAGATGGCACGCTTCTTAAAAGATAGCGAAGATCGTTTAACTTCTTTAAAGCGTAACACAGAGTCTAAACGTGGTGGCCGTGGCGCGCGTCGCGGATAATAAGGACGTTTAGTTTTTAACATATAGAGAGGTACCCAGAGTGATGGCTCAGGGTGCTTTTTTATATGTAAAAAATATTTTCAAAAAAGTTTTTGAGATGTGTTGACTTTAATCAGTATCTGATGTAAGATACTAATTGTCCGTTAAATAAGACGACATGGCGGTGTAGCTCAGCTGGCTAGAGCGTACGGTTCATACCCGTGAGGTCGGGGGTTCGATCCCCTCCGCCGCTATATTTAATTTAACGGCCCGTTGGTCAAGTGGTTAAGACACCGCCCTTTCACGGCGGTAACACGGGTTCGAATCCCGTACGGGTCATCTAAAAAGATCATGCAAATTTGCATGATCTTTTTTTGTTAAATAAATTAAGATATACAACACTTCTACAAAATCACCCTATATTTTCTGAATATTTAATTAAAATATCGAAAATAACTTACATACCCTGTATATCTGTAGAGTTATTTCGAATAAAAAGTCGAACGATTATAAAAGTGAAAACTGTTGTTTTGACAAAAAAACCAACAATCATCTTTTATAATGACAGTAATTAAACTATGCAGGTGGTGTTAAAAATATGCCTAAAGCAGGAAGGAATACTATGAATACAAGTGCATTGGCAATGAATGAGAGTCAGCTTGGTGGAATAAAGTGGACGAGTAAGTTGCGAATGAAATTTGAGCAAGTTTTCTTTAGATGGGGATTTATTATTGTTGTTATTGGTTTTCTTTTGGGACGAGCATATATATTAACAAATATTTTACCGTTTGCACTGCCATTTTTTGCTGCTGTTTATGTTATGAAGCGGGATAAGATGCCGCTAGCATTTTTAGCTCTAATGGGAGGAGCTCTTTCAGTATCGATAGATAATTTGTTTTTTACCTTTGCATCTATCTTTACCTTCTTCATTTATAATATCTTCTTTAGTCGATTTACACGTAAAACTGTTGGACTTGTTCCATTTCAAGTATTTATCTCCGCATTAACCGCACACTTAGTTGTTGTATATTTTGCGCAACAAACTGTCACTATGTACGATTTACTCGTTAGTACCATTGAGGCTGGACTTAGTTTTGTATTAACTATGATATTTTTACAAAGTGTCCCGCTTTTAGTGGAAAGGAAAGGAAAACAACAGGCATTAGAGACGGAAGAAATTGTTTGTTTGATTATATTACTAGCATCTGTTTTAACGGGTACAACAGATTGGTTTGTATATGATGCTTCTATTCAACATATTTTTACAAGGTATTTAGTGCTAGTATTTGCATTTATTGCGGGTGCTGCCACAGGGTCTACAGTGGGGGTTGTAACAGGACTAATATTAAGTTTAGCAAATGTGTCTAGCTTGTCTCAGCTTAGCCTTCTTGCTTTTTCTGGATTGCTTGGTGGATTGTTAAAAGAAGGAAAGCGTTTAGGTGTTAGTTTAGGTTTATTAATTGGGACAAGCTTAATTACATTATATGTAGACAAACAGACAAATATTGTAACAACTTTAATTGAGTCAGGTGTAGCGATTGTTATCTTCTTATTAACACCGAAGCTTGTTTTGGATCGTATTGCTAAATTTATGCCAGGTACACAAGAGCATTCGCAAGATCAACAACAATATTTAAGAAGGATGCGTGATGTTACAGCAAATAAAATCAACCAATTTGCAAATGTATTTGCTGCTTTATCTAATAGCTTTTCTGTATATGGGTATGTAGAGGAAGAAGATAAAGAGACAGAAGCAGATTTGTTTTTGAGTACAATTACTGCGAAAACATGTCAAACATGCTTTAAAAAGGATCAATGCTGGGTAGTGAATTTTGATAAAACGTACGATTATATGAAACAAATAATGAATGAAACGGAAGAAGGAACCCTGCAACATAATCGTAAATTAGTTCGTGAGTGGGACAAGCATTGTGTGAGAGGGAAAAAAGTGACGGATTTAGTAGCCGGTGAATTAGATCACTTCTATGAGGGACAAAAATTACGAAAACAAATGAAGGAAAATCGTAGAATAGTAGCGGAGCAACTATTAGGTGTATCAAAGGTTATGGAGGATTTTGCTAAGGAGATACAACGAGAGCGTGAAAATCATCAAGTGCAGGAAGAACAGATTATGCAAGCGTTCCGAGATTTTGGTGTTGAAGTAGAGCATGTTGATATTTATTGTTTAGATAGAGGAAGTATTGATATTGAAATGTTAATTCCAGTTGCATCTAATGAACATGGTGAGTGTGAAAAGTTAGTTGCACCGATGCTTTCAGATATCCTTAAAGAAAATATTGTCGTTAAACATGAAGAAAAGTCGTCTTATCCAAATGGCCATAGTTTAATATCATTTGGTTCGGCGAAGACGTATTCTCTTGATACAGGATTGGCTACAGCTGCAAAAGGCGGTGGATTTGTTTCGGGTGACTCTTATGCGATGATGGATTTAAGTGTTGGTAAATATGCACTTGCGATTAGTGATGGTATGGGTAATGGGCAAAGAGCTCATATGGAAAGTAAGGAAACGGTGAAATTATTACAAAAAATACTCCAATCAGGCATTGATGAAGAAATAGCAATTAAGTCTATCAATTCAATTCTTTCTTTGAGAACGACAGAAGAAATGTTTACGACATTAGATTTAGCTATGGTAGATTTGCGGGATGCGAGTGCAAGGTTTTTAAAGATTGGATCGACGCCGAGTTTTGTTAAACGTGCAAATAATATTTTGAAAATTGAAGCAAGTAATTTGCCGATGGGAATCATCGAAGATGTTGAAGTTGATGTGGTGGGTGAACAATTAAAAACGGGCGATATTCTTATTATGATGAGCGATGGGATTTTTGAAGGAGCACAGCATGTGGAGAATCATGAATTGTGGATGAAACGAAAAATTAAAGAATTGCAAACCGAAGACCCGCAAGAAATTGCTGATATCATTATGGAAGAAGTGATTCGCTCTTGTGATGGTTATATAAATGATGATATGACTATTGTAGTGGCAAAAGTGAAGAAAAATATGCCGAAGTGGGCTACGATTCCGATTGTAGGAATGCAGGCGCAGTAAAATGTAAGTGGAATGTTTATCTATAATTTGATTTTAAAAACCTAGGTGAATACCTAGGTTTTTTTGTGGGAAAAGGTAATGTTATTAATTTTGTGAATATACACGGAGGATGTAAGATAAAAATGTAATTTTTGTATATCTTTTTTTTGCACAATGTTTGTAAAAGTTGTACCATTGTAGACAAGGTGACTAAGGTTGCTGTTCTTGTTTAATGAAAGGTGATTGCGAAGTTGAAAGATACATTTGTTGAAAAAGTAGATGACTTTGTAAAGCAGCATGATGTATTAAAGAATGATTCAACAATTGTTGTGGGAGTTTCTGGTGGTCCTGACTCGTTAGCGCTTTTATATTATTTATTAGAAAAAAGAGCGGAAAAACAGTTGGAAATTGTAGTTGCTCATGTGGATCATATGTTTAGAGGTGATGAATCTTATGAGGATTTACAGTTTGTGCAGGGCCTTTGTGAAGAACTGGGAATTATTTGTGAAACGATAAGGATTAATGTATCACAATATCAACAGCAATACGGAATGAATGCACAGGTTGCTGCGAGAGAATGCAGATATGCATTTTTGGAAAGAATAATGAAGAAATATGATGCGAGATATGTTGCTCTTGGACATCATGGAGATGATCAAGTCGAGACAATTTTAATGCGTCTTGTAAGAGGGAGTACTCCGAAAGGATATGCAGGAATTGCAGTGAAGCGTCCTTTTCATAATGGATATTTAATTAGGCCGTTACTTGGCGTAACGAAGGAAGAAATTGTTGATTACTGTAATAAGCTAAATTTAATGCCACGTATAGATCCGAGTAATAAAAAGGAAGTATATACAAGGAATCGATTACGTAAATATGTCCTTCCTCATTTGAAAGAAGAAAATCCACAAATGCATGAGAAATTCCAAAAATTTAGCGTGCAGATGCAAGAGGATGAGGCTTATTTGCAGGAATTAGCTTTTGAGAAAATGAATAAAGTAATTACAAAAAAAAGTGATAAACAAATTAGCTTATCAATTCCTGCCTTTGAATCCATGTCTATGCCTTTACAAAGAAGAGGGATTCAACTAATATTAAACTATCTTTATGAATATAAGATTCCATCTTCTCTTTCTTCTATACATATTGACAAGTTGATTGAGTTTTTTAAGCGGACACAACCTTCAGGTTCACTTGATTTTCCGGGTGATTTGAAAATTGTTCGTTCATACGAGGAGTGTAGCTTTAGATTTAAACAAGAAATTGTCTCTCCTTTTTCACAAGATTTATTAGTACCCGGGACCATTACGCTATTGAACGGGGATGAATTTGTAACAGAGGTGAGCGAAGATATACCAAGTAACATGAATGAAACAGTATTTGTTGCTAAGTATAATGATATATCATATCCACTTCGTATTCGTTCTAGAGAAAATGGAGATCGCATGTCAATACAAGGTATGAATGGTACGAAAAAGATAAAAGCTATTTTTATCGAAGCGAAAGTACCGAAAGAAAAAAGAGAAGAATGGCCGGTCGTTTGTGATGCAAGTGGGACTATTATTTGGGTACCCTTGTTGAAACGATCTGCATTTGCAATTTCGAAAGAGATGGCAAAGAAGGATAAATATATGATTATTCACTACAAAAGCAAGGAGTCTTCCGGGAGGATAATGAAATGATGAATCAAGATATCGAAAAAGTATTAATTTCTGAAGAGCAAATACAAGAAAAGGTGCGCGAACTAGGTGCAATTATTGCAGAGGATTATAAAAACACAGTACCTCTTGCAATTGGTGTATTAAAAGGCGCAATGCCATTCATGGCAGATTTATTAAAGAGAACAGATACATATCTTGAAATGGATTTTATGGCTGTATCTAGTTACGGTCACTCTACAGTTTCAACAGGCGAAGTGAAAATTTTAAAAGATCTTGATACTTCTGTAGAAGGTCGCGATATTTTAATCGTCGAAGATATTATTGATAGTGGTCTTACACTAAGCTACTTAGTAGACTTATTCAAATATCGTAAAGCGAAGTCTGTAAAAATTGTTACATTATTAGATAAGCCAACAGGCCGTAAGGTTGATCTGAAAGCGGATTATGTTGGATTTACTGTTCCACATGAATTTGTAGTAGGATATGGATTAGATTATAAAGAGCAGTACCGTAATCTTCCTTATGTAGGCGTATTAAAACCAAGCGTTTACTCAAATTAATTAAATATAGGCTTCACAATTGTATAGGAAAGTTTTTCTATGTTACGATTTACTATAGTGTTTATGCCGTGAGAGGAGGTTAGGAATGAATCGTATCTTCCGTAATACCATCTTTTATTTACTGATATTCTTAGTAGTAATTGGAATCGTGAGCTATTTTAATGGTTCGACACAAAAAACGACATCAGTTAGCTACGACAAATTCATTACTAAACTAGAAAGCGGTGAAGTGCGTAATGTGCAACTTCAACCGAAAAATGGTGTATTTGAGGTAAAAGGACAATTTAATAACTCTAGCCAAGGAGAACAATTTGTTACTTATGCACCAAATACTGAGGAATTACAAAAGAAAATTAATGATAAAGCGAAAGGTGCCGAAGTTAAGTATCAACCAGCAGAAGAAACAAGTGCTTGGGTAACATTCTTTACTTCAATCATTCCATTTGTCATCATCTTCATTTTATTCTTCTTCTTATTAAACCAAGCTCAAGGCGGCGGTAGCCGTGTTATGAACTTCGGGAAAAGTAAGGCGAAGTTATATAATGATGAAAAGAAAAAAGTTCGTTTCAGAGATGTTGCTGGTGCGGATGAAGAGAAACAAGAACTTGTTGAGGTAGTTGAATTCTTGAAAGACCCTCGTAAGTTCTCTGAAGTTGGTGCTCGTATTCCAAAGGGTGTCCTATTAGTTGGACCTCCAGGTACAGGTAAAACTTTATTAGCACGTGCTGTTGCAGGTGAGGCTGGCGTTCCATTCTTCTCTATCAGTGGTTCTGACTTCGTAGAGATGTTTGTCGGTGTCGGTGCATCACGTGTACGTGATTTATTTGAAAATGCAAAGAAAAATGCTCCTTGTATCATTTTCATTGATGAAATTGATGCAGTAGGTCGTCAACGTGGGGCAGGTCTTGGTGGTGGTCATGATGAGCGTGAGCAAACATTGAACCAATTACTTGTTGAAATGGATGGATTCGGTGCAAACGAAGGTATTATTATCATTGCTGCGACAAACCGTCCAGACATTCTTGACCCAGCGTTATTACGTCCAGGTCGTTTTGACCGTCAAATTACAGTAGATCGTCCAGATGTAAATGGCCGTGAAGCTGTACTGAAAGTACATGCGCGTAATAAACCACTTGATGAGCATATTAATTTAAGAGCGATTGCGACTCGTACACCAGGATTCTCTGGTGCGGATCTTGAAAACTTATTAAACGAAGCTGCTTTAGTAGCTGCACGTCAAGATAAGAAGAAAATTGATATGAGTGATATCGATGAAGCGACGGATCGTGTTATTGCAGGTCCAGCTAAGAAAAGTCGTGTTATCTCTGAAAAAGAACGTAATATCGTTGCTTTCCATGAAGCAGGTCATACTGTAATTGGTGTTGTTCTCGATGAAGCAGATGTCGTTCATAAAGTAACAATTGTCCCTCGTGGTCAGGCTGGTGGATATGCGGTAATGCTTCCGAAAGAAGATCGTTACTTCATGACGAAACCAGAGTTACTTGATAAAATCACTGGTTTACTTGGTGGCCGAGTAGCTGAGGAGATTGTATTTGGTGAAGTGAGTACAGGTGCTCATAATGACTTCCAACGTGCGACTGGTATTGCAAGACGTATGGTTACGGAATTTGGTATGAGTGACAAACTTGGACCGATGCAATTTGGTAGCTCGCAAGGTGGTCAAGTGTTCTTAGGAAGAGACTTCCACTCAGAACAAAACTATAGTGATGCGATTGCACATGAAATCGATATGGAAATGCAATCAATTATGAAAGAATGTTATGCTCGTGCAAAACAAATTCTTACTGAAAACCGTGATAAACTAGATATTATCGCACAAACGTTACTTGAAGTAGAAACATTAGATGCAGAGCAAATCAATCATTTATGTGATTACGGCAGATTGCCAGAACGTCCAACATCTTCAGATGATGTGAAAGTAAACATCAACATGAAGAAAGACGATGAAGATAAAGAAGATAAGTAAGAAGTGAAGGAGTGACTATCGTCACTCCTTTTTTGTTTGTTAAAATCTTTGTTAATTACTATTGAGAACTTAGTGGATAAAGTAATTTAAGTAAAACTAGTATTAAAAATTGAAATAGAGAGCAATCTTTTTGTAAAATGATGAGGGTAGGAAAGCTGATTATATAAGTATGTGTGATATGATGTTTTTATAAGTTTTATACATACTGCACAAATATAGATTAAATAAGATAAGTGGTGAGAATATGATTTTTGTATTGGATGTAGGGAACACAAATGCTGTACTAGGTGTGTTTGAAGAGGGGGAACTTCGTCAGCATTGGCGCATGGAAACAGATCGTCATAAGACAGAAGATGAATATGGAATGCTTGTAAAGCAATTGCTTGAGCATGAGGGTCTTTCGTTTGAAGATGTGAAAGGTATTATTGTGTCTTCAGTCGTACCACCAATTATGTTTGCTTTAGAGCGCATGTGTGAAAAATATTTTAAAATTAAACCGCTTGTAGTAGGGCCTGGGATAAAAACAGGACTAAATATTAAATATGAAAATCCGCGTGAAGTAGGCGCAGACCGAATTGTAAATGCAGTAGCAGGAATCCACTTATATGGAAGTCCGCTCATTATTGTTGATTTTGGTACGGCTACTACATATTGTTATATTAACGAAGAAAAACATTATATGGGTGGAGTTATTACGCCAGGAATTATGATTTCAGCAGAGGCTTTATATAGCAGAGCAGCAAAACTTCCTCGTATCGAAATTACAAAACCAAGCAGTGTTGTTGGGAAAAATACAGTAAGTGCGATGCAATCTGGTATTCTTTATGGTTATGTTGGACAAGTGGAAGGTATTGTTAAGCGTATGAAAGAAGAAGCTAGACAAGAACCTAAAGTTATTGCAACAGGTGGATTGGCAAAATTAATTTCCGAAGAATCGAATGTAATTGATATTGTAGATCCGTTTTTAACGTTAAAAGGTTTGTATATGTTATATGAACGTAATGCAAATTTACAGCATGAGAAAGGTGAATAAATACGTATGAAAGATTATTTAGTAAAAGCGTTAGCATTTGATGGAGAAGTGCGTGCGTATAGTGTGCGTACAACAAATACAGTAAGTGAGGCGCAAAGACGTCATGATACATGGAGAACAGCTTCAGCGGCACTAGGGCGTTCTTTGACTGCGGGTACAATGATGGGCGCAATGTTAAAGGGCGAGCAAAAGTTAACGATTAAGGTAGAAGGTAACGGTCCAATTGGCCCTATCTTAGTAGATGCTCATGCAAATGGAGATGTACGTGGTTATGTAACGAATCCGCATGTTGATTTTGAAGGAACAGAACAAGGGAAGTTACGTGTATATCAAGCGGTAGGTACAGAGGGGTTTGTAACTGTAATTAAAGATATTGGAATGCGTGAGCCGTTTATTGGTCAATCTCCAATCGTTTCAGGAGAATTAGGAGAAGACTTTACGTATTATTTTGCAGTTTCTGAACAAACGCCTTCTTCTGTAGGTGTTGGTGTTCTTGTAAATGGAGATGATAGCATATTAGCGGCAGGTGGATTCATCCTTCAAATTATGCCGGGTGCGCAAGATGAAACGATTTCATTTATTGAAGACCGTTTACAAAAGATTCCACCTGTATCAACGTTGATTGAACAAGGTCTTTCTCCGGAAGAGCTACTATATGCAGTTCTTGGAGAAGATAAAGTAAAAGTATTAGAAACAATGGATGTTCAATTTAATTGCACATGCTCACGCGAGCGTATTGAGAGTGTATTAATTAGTTTAGGTAAAACAGAGTTAGAGCAAGTTCGTGAAGAAGAGGAAGAGACAGAAGTTCACTGTCATTTCTGTAATGAACGATACAAGTTCTCTAAAGAAGATATTACAAATTTAATCGAGAATTTGTAATAAGGGAATTAAGAGGAGCAACCCTCCAAATGAATTGACAAACAGGGAATTTTCTGACAAAATCTAAATATAGATAAAACCAATAAAAATACTCGGTGTTAGGAGTGACAGGAATGCGAGTGGCACAATCAGTTTCAGAATTAATCGGGAAAACGCCGATCGTTAAGTTGAACCGCATCGTAGAATCAGACAGCGCAGATATATACTTAAAATTAGAATTTATGAATCCGGGGAGTAGTGTTAAAGATCGTATCGCATTAGCTATGATTGAAGATGCTGAAAAAAAGGGATTATTAAAAGAGGGCGATACAATCATTGAGCCGACAAGTGGTAACACAGGAATTGGTTTAGCGATGGTAGCGGCTGCTAAAGGATGTAATGCAATCTTAGTAATGCCAGAAACAATGAGTATTGAGCGTCGTAATTTATTACGTGCTTACGGTGCGGAATTAGTATTGACTCCAGGGCCTGAAGGAATGGGTGGAGCAATTCGTAAAGCGACTGAATTAGCAAAAGAACATGGCTACTTTATACCACAACAGTTCAAAAACCAATCGAATCCAGAAATTCACCGTTTAACAACAGGTCCAGAAATTATTGAACAAATGGGCGACCAATTAGATGCGTTTATTGCAGGTATTGGTACAGGTGGAACGATTACTGGTGCTGGTGAAGTACTGAAGGAAGCGTATAAAGATATTAAAATTTATGCAGTAGAACCTGCAGATTCACCAGTATTATCTGGTGGGAAGCCAGGTCCACATAAAATCCAAGGAATTGGGGCGGGATTTGTTCCGGAGACGTTGGATGTAGAAGTATATGATGAAATTATTCAAGTGAAAACAGAGCAAGCATTTGAATATGCGAGAAGAGTGGCTAAAGAGGAAGGTATTTTAGTTGGTATCTCTTCAGGCGCAGTTATTTATGCAGCAACAGAAGTTGCGAAAAAGTTAGGTAAAGGGAAAAAGGTACTTGTTATTATCCCAAGTAACGGTGAACGTTATTTAAGTACACCACTTTATCAATTTGAATCCTAATTAAACGCGATTGAAAAAGCATCCTTGAAAAAGGGTGCTTTTTCTTTTGGGATTGGAAATAGGAAAAGAGTGAATGACTAGAAAACTTCATGTAAAATAAGAGGTAGTATAATTAAATTATTTTCACTAGCCTTCGAGTATAATCAATCTCTATATAAATAACTTATGTAGTTTGAGCTGGTTTATCTAAGAGGGTGGGATAAAAGAAGACGGGGTGTTGATATGCAACGAAGAAAATCTTTAGCGCTTTCTATTCCATATCAGTTAGATTTCTTTAAGCAATATAAATTTCTTTCTCAGGGTAAATCGCAACATATTTTGTTAGAAAGCGGCCGTGGCGGTCGTTATAACATTGTAGGGCTGAACCCAGTAGCGGTAATTCGAGGGAAGGATGAAACGTTACATATAAGTGAAAGTGGTAAGGAAACAATAAAACGAGGGAATCCGTTAGATTTAATGCAAGAATATATGGAACAATGGAAGACGGACTATAACCCAGAGTATCCGCCTTTTCAAGGTGGTGCAATTGGCTATTTCAGTTATGACTGTATCCGTTATATTGAAAAGCTGCCTTCTCTTGCGGAAGATGATATTAATATACCTGACATCTTCTTTTTATTATTTGATGACGTATTTGTCTATGATCAAAAAGAACAAGTGTTATGGGTTATTACGCATTATGTAGATAAATATGAAGAGGCGAATGAACGGCTAAATGAGTGGAAGAGTCTTTGGATGACAGAAGCGCCTGAAGTGACCGTGCCTTTTGAAAGTCCTGAAAAGAAAAGTGAAGCAGTTGCTTTTACTGAAGCCAGCTTTATGAAGGCAGTTGAATGTATTCAAGAATATATTGGGGCGGGTGATGTGTTCCAAGTAAACTTGTCGACGAGACAAGAAAGAACGTTACAGACACACCCACTAGAAATTTATACAAGTCTTCGTAAGATTAATCCATCTCCATATATGGGTTACCTGGAGCTTGGGGATTTTCAAATTGTTAGTGGATCGCCAGAGTTGTTAATTAAGAAACAAGGAACTGAAGTGAGTACAAGACCGATTGCTGGAACGAGATCTAGAGGCGCGGATGAGCAAGAGGATGAAGAATTAGCAAGAGAATTAATTGAGAACGAAAAAGAAAGAGCAGAGCATGTAATGCTTGTGGATTTAGAAAGAAATGATTTAGGACGTGTTTGTAAATATGGAACTGTAGAAGTAGATGAATTTATGGTAATTGAGAAATACTCACATGTTATGCATATTGTTTCTAATGTGCGTGGTGAGGTGGAAGAAGATAAGGATGCTTTTGATTTAGTGAAGGCTGTATTCCCTGGGGGAACAATTACTGGTGCCCCAAAAATACGTACGATGGAAATTATTGAGGAATTAGAACCTGTTCGAAGAGGGATTTATACAGGTTCAATCGGTTGGATTGGTTATTCTGGAGATACCGAATTGAATATTGTAATTAGAACACTTCTTGCTAAAGATGGAAAAGCTCATGTACAAGCAGGGGCGGGAATTGTAATTGATTCAAATCCGGAAAATGAATATAAAGAGTCGTTAAAAAAGGCGATTGCTTTATGGCGTGCAAAAGAACGTAGCGAAGAAACGGTTAGGTGAGAGAAATGATATTAATGATTGATAATTATGATTCTTTTACATTTAATTTAGTGCAGTTTCTTGGAGAACTTGGACAAGAGCTCGTTGTTAAACGTAACGATGAAGTGACCATTTCAGATATTGAGAATATGAAACCAGATTTTCTAATGATTTCTCCAGGCCCATGTAGTCCTAATGAAGCTGGGATTAGTATGGAAGCTATTAAATACTTTGCTGGAAAGACTCCGATTTTTGGTGTTTGTCTAGGGCATCAATCTATTGCACAAGTGTTTGGGGGAGAGGTTGTCCGTGCAGAGCGATTAATGCATGGAAAAACCTCGCTTATGCATCATGATGGAAAGACGATTTTTTCGGATATTCCTAATCCGTTTACTGCGACGCGCTATCATTCCCTTATTGTTAAGAAAGAGACGTTACCCGATTGCTTAGAGGTAACATCTTGGACAGAGGAAGGGGAAATTATGGCACTTCGTCATAAGACATTGCCGATAGAGGGTGTGCAATTCCATCCAGAATCTATTATGACTTCTCATGGGAAAGAGCTGTTGCAGAATTTCATTCGTAAATACAGTCCAAGTGCGACATTATGTTAATTTACGTAAATGGTCAGTATGTAGAAGCAAGTGAAGCGAGAATTTCTCCTTATGATCATGGTTATTTATATGGTCTTGGAGTTTTTGAAACGTTTCGTATTTATAATGGTCATCCTTTCTTATTGGATGATCATTATAACCGTTTAATAGAGGCGCTGGATACATTGCAAATTAAATGGACAATGACAAAAAATGATGTGATGCTTATTTTGAAAGATTTACTCGCTAAGAATGAATTGAAGCATGCATATGTACGTTTTAATGTATCAGCGGGTATAGATGAAATAGGATTACAAACGGAAATGTATGAAGAGCCTTCTGTTATTGTTTTTATAAAACCTTTAACAGCTCCAGGGGATGTAGTGGAAAAAGAAGGTGTTATTCTAAAACAAGTGCGAAATACACCGGAAGGGACATTTCGCCTGAAGTCTCATCACTATTTAAATAATATTTTAGGGAAGCGTGAAATTGGAAATGTTGTGAGTAAGGAAGGTATTTTCCTCACTGAAGCAGGTTATGTTGCAGAGGGTATTGTTTCGAATCTATTTTTTGTGAAAGGTGATGTTTTATATACACCTTCGTTAGAGACAGGGATTTTAAATGGTATCACTCGTGCGTTTATTATAAAGAGTGCTGAAGAATTAAATATAGAAGTAAAGGAAGGTTTCTTTACAAAAGATGAGCTACTTTCAGCGGATGAAGTCTTCGTAACAAACTCCATTCAAGAAATTGTTCCGCTTTATCGTATAGAAGCGCAGGATTTCCCGGGTAAAGTAGGAGTGGTTACAAAAAGTTTAATGTACCTTTATGGAATGCAAAGAGAGAAATTATGGAGCAGAAATGAATTACGAAGAGGAGATGTGTAGTTTGAAGTGGGATTATGATTTGCGCTGCGGCGAATATACATTGAATTTAAATGAAAAAACATTAATTATGGGGATTTTAAATGTAACACCAGATTCGTTTTCTGATGGTGGGAGTTACAACGAGGTAGATGCTGCGGTACGTCACGCAAAAGAAATGCAAGGTCAAGGTGCTCATATTATTGATATTGGTGGCGAATCTACTCGCCCAGGTTTTGCTAAAGTATCAGTAGAAGAAGAAATAAAGCGAGTTGTCCCGATGATTCAAGCAGTTTCAAAAGAAGTAAAATTGCCTATATCTATCGATACATATAAAGCTGAAGTTGCAAAGCAAGCAATTGAGGCTGGTGCTCATATTATTAATGATATTTGGGGAGCGAAGGCGGAGCCAAAAATTGCTGAAGTCGCAGCTCATTATGATGTACCCATCATTTTAATGCATAACCGCGATAATATGAATTATCGTAATTTAATGGCGGATATGATTGCTGATTTGTATGACAGTATTAAAATTGCTAAAAATGCTGGTGTGCCAGATGAGAATATTATTTTAGATCCAGGTATCGGTTTTGCTAAAACACCTGAGCAGAACTTAGAGGCGATGCGTAATTTAGAACAGTTAAATGTGCTAGGTTATCCGGTTCTCTTAGGTACTTCGAGAAAGTCCTTTATTGGGCACGTATTAGATTTGCCAGTGGAGGAACGTCTTGAGGGAACAGGAGCTACCGTTTGTCTTGGTATTGAAAAGGGCTGTGAGTTTGTTCGTGTCCATGATGTGAAAGAAATGGCGCGTATGGCTAAAATGATGGATGCGATGATTGGTAAGGGGGTAAGGTAATTGGATAAAATTTATATCCATGATATGGAGTTTTATGGTTATCATGGTGTGTTCCCAGAGGAGAATAAATTAGGTCAGAGATTTAAAGTTGACTTAACGGTGGAGTTGGATTTAAAGCGTGCAGGGGAAAGTGATGACTTAGAGCATTCGGTCAATTATGGAGAGCTTTTCGAATTATGTAGAAAAGTTGTTGAGGATAGAAAGTATAAGCTTGTGGAGAGTATCGCTGAAAATATTGCTGCAGATATATTAAAACAATATGAAAGTATTTCACGCTGTACAATTAAGGTAATTAAGCCGGATCCACCGATACCGGGTCATTATCGTGCTGTAGCAGTAGAAATTACGAGAGAACGTCCATGAACAATATAGCTTACATTGCATTAGGGTCAAATATTGGAGAGCGTTATACGTATCTAACTGAAGCGATTCAGTTTTTAAATAAAAATCCTTATATTCAGGTTGATGATATTTCATCTGTATATGAAACTGAGCCAGTTGGCTATACTGACCAAAGTTGTTTTTTAAATTTAGTTATAAAAATTTCTACCAATTTATCACCACAAGAGTTATTGAAAGTAACACAAAAAGTAGAAAATGACCTAGGAAGAAAAAGGGAAATTAGGTGGGGGCCGAGGACTATCGACCTTGACATTTTACTTTATAATCAAGAGAATATTGAAGCAGAGAATCTTATTGTTCCGCATCCGCGGATGTTTGAAAGAGCTTTTGTTATCGTTCCGTTGTTAGAGATTAATCAAGACATAAAACAAAACATTTCACGTTCACAAGTAGAAGAAATGAAAAGGCGAGAGGGAGTAACGGTATGGAAGCAGAAAAATGGGGAAGACGCATTCGTGCTTTTCGAAAGCTAAAAGGCTATACACAAGAAGGTTTTGCTAAAGAACTAGGGGTATCTGTATCTGTTTTAGGTGAGGTTGAGAGAGGGAATAGATCGCCTTCTCAAGATTTTGTAGTAGAAGTTGCTAAGGCATTAAATGTTTCGATAGAGGAATTAATGCCAAAGTGATTGTACAGGAAGGAGTAGGTTGATTGTTAAAGATTGCAAATATCGAGATGAAAAATCCGGTTGTACTAGCACCGATGGCGGGAGTGTGTAACTCTGCATTCCGTTTAACAGTAAAAGAATTTGGTGCCGGCTTAGTTTGTGCTGAAATGGTAAGTGATAAGGCAATATTACTTAATAATAAAAGAACATTAGATATGTTATATATCGACGAGAGAGAAAAGCCATTAAGTTTACAAATTTTTGGTGGAGAGAAAGAAACTCTTGTAGATGCTGCGAAATATGTAGATAAATATACGACAGCAGACATAATTGATATTAATATGGGTTGTCCAGTGCCGAAAATCGTTAAATGTGATGCGGGGGCAAGGTGGCTTTTAGATCCGAATAAAATATATGAAATGGTAGCAGCGGTTGTAGATGCTGTTGAAAAGCCGGTTACAGTTAAAATGCGTATCGGTTGGGATGAAGAACATATTTTCGCAATAGAAAATGCTAGGGCTGTTGAGCGTGCTGGTGGCCAAGCTGTGGCGGTTCACGGACGTACACGAGTGCAAATGTATGAAGGAAAAGCGGATTGGGATATTATTAAACAAGTAAAACAATCTGTAAATATCCCGGTTATCGGAAATGGTGATGTCGCAACGCCGCAAGATGCAAAGCGTATGCTTGATGAAATTGGTGTAGATGGTGTTATGATTGGTCGTGCGGCTCTTGGAGATCCGTGGATGATTTATCGTACGGTAAAGTATTTGGAGACGGGTGAATTAATGCCGGAACCAACAGTGCGCGAGAAAATTGATGTATGTATGTTACATCTAGATCGTCTTATTGACTTAAAGAACGAAAGTGTCGCTGTAAGAGAGATGAGAAAACATGCAGCTTGGTATTTAAAAGGTGTTCGTGGTAATGCGAGTGTACGTAATGGTATTAATGCTTGTAACACACGGGAAGACCTTGCGAATGTGTTAGGTACATTTGTAGAAGAAGTGGAAGCGAAACAACAAACAATTTACGTTGGTTAATAATGGACATAGGAGATTGACATTCTTCTATACACTTCCTATAATTACGTGAAAGAAAGAAGAGCTGCCAGTTAGTTGCTGGCAGTTTTTCTAGTTGAGTAGAAAATGCTATACTGTATATATTGTAAAATTAAATAGAGCTGGAGTGATATCAATATCATGGATAACATGAACCACGAAGAATTAAACGACCAATTGATTGTTCGTCGTGAAAAGCTACATAATTTACGTGAACAAGGAATTGACCCGTTCGGTAAAAGATTTGAACGCACAAATTCAACAACTGATTTAGTGAGTCTATATGGAGAGTTCTCTAAGGAAGAATTAGAGGAGAAGGAAATCGCTGTTTCTATCGCTGGTCGTATTATGACAAAACGCGGAAAAGGGAAAGCTGGATTTGCACACGTTCAAGATTTACATGGACAAGTTCAAATTTATGTTCGTAAAGATGCTGTTGGAGATGACGAGTACGAATTATTTAAAACAGCAGATTTAGGTGATTTAGTAGGTATTGAAGGTAAAGTGTTCAAAACAAACGTTGGAGAACTTTCAGTAAAAGCAACAGGCTTTACGCTATTAACGAAATCTCTTCGTCCATTACCAGATAAATACCATGGATTAAAAGATGTTGAACAACGCTACCGTCAACGTTACTTAGACTTAATTACAAGTATGGAAAGTCGTGAAACGTTCGTTACTCGTAGTAAAATCATTCGTGAGATGAGAAGATACCTAGATGACAACGGTTATCTTGAAGTGGAAACACCTATGATGCATGCAATTGCAGGTGGAGCTTCTGCGCGTCCTTTCACTACACATCATAATGCGTTAGATATGGAATTATATATGCGTATCGCAATTGAGCTACATTTAAAGCGTCTTATTGTAGGTGGTTTGGAAAAAGTATATGAGATCGGCCGTGTATTCCGTAATGAGGGTGTATCAACTCGTCATAACCCTGAGTTTACGATGATTGAATTATATGAAGCATACGCTGATTATAAAGATATTATGAAGTTAACAGAAGATATGGTTGCTCATATCGCGAAAAAAGTACTGGGTACAACAACAATCCAGTATGGTGATTATGAAATTAATCTAGAACCAGAATGGACACGTCTTCATATGGTAGATGCGATTAAGCAATACTCTGGAGCTGATTTCTGGAATCCGATGAGTGTAGAAGAAGCACGTGAGCTTGCAAAAGAACATAATGTAGAAATTAAAGATACAATGGAAGTTGGTCATATTATAAATGAATTCTTCGAACAAAAAGTAGAAGATAAATTAATCCAACCAACATTTATTTACGGTCATCCGGTAGAAATCTCGCCGCTTGCGAAAAAGAATGATGAAGATCCAAGATTTACAGATCGTTTCGAATTATTTATCGTTGCGCGTGAACATGCAAATGCATTCACTGAGTTAAATGATCCAATCGATCAAAAAGAACGTTTTGAAGCGCAATTAAAAGAGCGCGAACAAGGTAATGATGAAGCTCATATGATGGATGACGATTATATTGAAGCTCTTGAGTACGGTATGCCTCCTACGGGTGGATTAGGAATCGGTATTGATCGTCTAGTTATGTTATTAACAAATGCACCATCTATTCGTGATGTATTATTATTCCCTGCTATGCGCCATAAACAAGACTAAGCTTTGGAGATTTCTCCAAAGCTTTTTTTATTTGAGCATGAGTTGCGTGGGTATAGTAAATCTTGATAGTGCGAGAAATTATATTTATATAGAAGAAAGGTGCTGTTTTTATACTTTTTTACTAAGTTAAAAATTTTATTAGAAAAACTATTGCATTTTAATAATCAAACTGGTATATTTATATTCGTTGCCACGAAAGGTAACAAACAAAACAAACGAAAAACAACTTATTGAAAAAAGTTGTTGACGAAAATATAACGAAATGTTATATTGATAAAGTCGCTTCTGAGCGACGAAGTAGTTCTTTGAAAACTGAACGAAACAAACAACGTGAAACGTCAATTTTTATTTTAGATGCTAGACAAACTAACTTTATTGGAGAGTTTGATCCTGGCTCAGGATGAACGCTGGCGGCGTGCCTAATACATGCAAGTCGAGCGAATGGATTAAGAGCTTGCTCTTATGAAGTTAGCGGCGGACGGGTGAGTAACACGTGGGTAACCTGCCCATAAGACTGGGATAACTCCGGGAAACCGGGGCTAATACCGGATAACATTTTGAACTGCATGGTTCGAAATTGAAAGGCGGCTTCGGCTGTCACTTATGGATGGACCCGCGTCGCATTAGCTAGTTGGTGAGGTAACGGCTCACCAAGGCAACGATGCGTAGCCGACC
>NZ_JAKUFX010000031.1:0-48186 GCF_022663635.1 Bacillus cereus group sp. BfR-BA-01356
TTATCTAGAAATATCTTGAGACGTCCAAGTATTTTCTTTATTACTGGACTCTTATTAGAGAGTAAAACTAAGCCTGAGATAGGGCTTAAATATTAATATACGAGGGGGAATCCAAAAGATTATTAAAACTGAACTTTTGGATTCCCCTCTTTTTATTTATCTTGCTATTTGTGGTGGTCGGATTGCCTGTAAACGACCAGTTGGTGAGGGCTAATTAATCAGTAGGGGATGAATAAAACCCCAATGATTAACTATTTTCATGTAAATAAAAGGAGGGTAGTTATCCTAATATACGCAACGATTCTTCAATAAACGCTGGGATGTCCTCTGGCTGTCTACTTGTTACTAGCTGATTTTGACATACGACAACCTCTTTGTCATGAAAGTTCCCGCCGGCATTTTTCAAATCGACTTCAATAGATTTATATCCAGTGACATCACGTCCTTCAAGTGTTTGTGCAGTGGTGAGTAGCTGAGGTCCGTGACAAATAGCGAAAACAGGTTTTTCCGCATCCATAAATGCTTTACTAAAGCGAACAAAACGTTCATCTGCACGAAGTATATCTGGAGAAAATCCACCCGGTATGAAGAGGGCATCAAAGTTCTCTGGAGAAACATCATCAATACTTTTATCAATCACGACTTCACTTTTCCCTTTTTCCATTTCAATAGTTGTTAATTCATATCCCTTTTGTTTAAAAGCTTCTACTGGCTCTGTGTATTCTGTATCCTCGAAATAATCCGTTATTACAATAGCAATTTTTTTACTCATTCTAATCCGCTCCTTATATTATCGGTTCCAGAATCTTCCTTGGGCAATGCCTTCTATAAATGATTCAATTGAAGTGTTTGTTAAGTTATAAACTCCTGCTCCATCCAGTTTAATCTTACTATGGTCCAAAGCATGAGGATTACTAAGGACATGAGCTATCGGTTTAAAATGTTTAAAAGTAGTTTCTGCAAATTCTAAAACAGGGGGTTGAATGACAGACTCACTACTAAACACTAATACTGCATCAAAAAGGGAGGAGTCTGTTGTTGTATAAGTATCAGTTACTTTAATGGAATCATTGAACTGATAAATTTTATTATCTATGATGCTATAGTTAATTCGGTGTTGTACAAAAGCTTGAATCCATTCGGACAGAAGTGAGACGCTTGGGTCACCATTTAATAGAATTGCAACATTTTTGGAATCAGATTTAAAAATAGTATTGGACATACTTAGTGCAGGTGATTTTGCATCTGAATTTACTTCGTGATTTTCCTTAGGTAAAGGAGCTCCAATAATGTTAGCGACTTCTTGTGCTAATTGACGATCGACGTGGTTTAGGAGAGCAATTACATTTGCCTTCACCATGTCTGATTTACACTTCCCAACTTCAAAGCAAAAAGCTTCTTTTATGTGCTGCTTTTCAATAGGGCTCATACTATTGTAGAAAAGTTTAGCCTGAGAATAAAAGTTAAGAAAGCTTTTACTGTGACCTCTAATTTTATGCCCATCAATCTTTTCTTGATAATGTTCATATCCTCCTTGTTCGGCTTGGACGGTTGCAGGTTGATTATTATTTAATCCATTAGGATGATAGCTTGTTTGACCGCGATGAATCTGCATTTGATGCATACCATCACGTTGATTATTATGAAAAGGACATACGGGCTGATTAATAGGGATTTGATGGAAATTAGGGCCCCCTAAACGAGATAATTGTGTATCTGTATAGGAGAATAATCTTCCTTGCAGAAGAGGGTCATTTGAAAAATCAATACCTGGTACGACATGACCAGGGTGAAAAGCTACCTGCTCTGTTTCAGCAAAGAAGTTATCAACATTTTTGTTCAATGTCATTTTACCAACTAATTTTACGGGAACTTCTTCTTCTGGCCATAATTTCGTTGGATCTAAAATATCAAAATCAAATTTATGTTCATCTTCTTCTGGAATTAATTGTAATCCAAGCTCCCATTCAGGATAATCCCCTTTTTCAATTGCTTCATATAAATCTTGACGATGAAAATCAGGATTTTTCCCAGCAATCCTTTGAGCTTCATCCCATACTAATGAATGAACCCCGAGGGTAGGTTTCCAGTGAAACTTTACGAAATGGGCTTTTCCTGCTGCGTTAATGAGTCGAAATGTGTGAACTCCAAAACCTTCCATCATTCGTAAACTACGCGGAATAGCTCGGTCGCTCATTTGCCACATGACCATATGAGTGGACTCAGGATTATGCGCAACAAAGTCCCAAAAGGTATCATGAGCGCTAGCTCCTTGAGGAATATCATTATGTGGTTCTGGTTTAACTGCATGGACAAAATCAGGGAATTTAATAGCATCTTGGATAAAGAATACTGGCATATTATTACCCACTAAATCATAGTTTCCTTCATCTGTATAAAATTTTGTGGCGAATCCGCGTACATCTCTTACTGTGTCGTTGGATCCTTTAGAACCTTGAACGGTTGAGAACCGTACAAATACAGGTGTTTTCTTTGAAGGATTAGTAAGAAAATCTGCTTTCGTATATGTTTCTAAAGATTTATAAAGCTGAAAATAACCATGAGCGCCAACCCCGCGTGCATGAACAATCCTTTCGGGAATTCGTTCGTGATCAAAATGGGTCATTTTCTCGCGAAAGTGGAAATCCTCCATTAAGGTTGGGCCTCTTAAGCCCATCTTTAAAGAAAATTCATCTTCAGCTATTTTTACTCCTTGGTTTGTTGTTAAAGCATGTTTGCATTGATTGTCAGTAAGGTGATGCTTCAATTGTTCCGTTTTTTTATTCACAATATAGGCCCCTCCTTTACTCTGTTAATTTAATAGATACCCTTTTTATTAGTATGTAAACATGTATTATGATTTTTGTATGTAAAAATCATAATTAACCCCTAAAACATCAAGGGGAAGAAAGGGAGTTTGTATAGCACTCTATGCTTAAGAAAAACAGGAGTAACATACCTAAAGTTTTTAATTAAGTATGAACGATAGGTTTAACATTAAAAAATAAAAAAGCCAAGGAGAAAATTTATTTGCTCCTTGGCTTTTAAGATAATTCTTTTCGTTAAAATGCGGAAATTCTTTGCTTCGTTTTTGGTACAATAATAAATTTGATCCAGAGTAACCCGACAATCATAATGATAAGGCTATGTAAAAATTGACCTGTAGCAATGAGTATAACAATTGAAAATACAATGAGTTGAATACTTAGCAATATAAAGATTAAGCTAAGAAATTGCTTCATCCTTTCTTCAGTATGGGTTGGATATAATGCTACAATAATATTTCCCGAAAAATATTTCCACAGAGAGCGAAGTTGCATAGAAATCATATATAGGACGATATAAGCGATAGCACCTTTTACGTATATATTTGGTATGAAATATAAGGCGAAAGCACCGATCAATCCTAAGCGAATATATATACCGAAATAATCATTTCCACGTAAAAATGCTAGTGTATGTAAGTAGAAGAAAGTTGCTCGTTTTTTATGTAATAAAGGTTCAATCCAATTTGTAAGCCATTTTCTTTTATTTACTTGTTTATTCAGTTGCGGAACATCTGTGAAAATGCTAGCAAATTGATAAAAACGAACGTTCATTTTTTCTTCTTGCTCGATTATGTAATCCCATGGTATTCGTTTTGTAGGCTGTTTTTTCGTATATAGAAGTAGGAAAGCAAGTAGTAAGAGTAGTCCGCCCAATATGAGAACATTTGCGGAATAAAACAGCATGTAAATGATTAGGGCGTTACAAGTAATACGAATGATTAGCCATATATTTTTTTCGTGACTATCACGCCACATCCAATGTATGTACATGTTCCAGGCTTTCGTAATCATTAACACGATAAAGATTGTACATAAAAAAGGTACCGTTAATTGTAATGATTGCATAGCAAGTGGAACGAGAATAAGGAACGTAAATAACAATGGGAAAAGCTGAATGATGTAATTGTATAGAAGAGATTTTTTGAAATAAGATGTTAATTTCTCTTCTAGTGCTAGTAAATAGACAGCATCAGGTTTTTGAATAAATGTACGGATAGGGCATCTCGTTATAATGAATGTAAGTACAATCGTTATAATTATTAAAGATATTCCTTTAGAAGGAGATGCTTTTAGAAACTGAGCATAATAATATGCACCAACGCATGAAATAAAGATAAAGCTATATAGTAAACCGTTAATCATACGTGCAAAGTATGTAATGATATTTTGAATATGTTGTTGGAAGCGACTGCTCCATAGCGATTCGATTGACATGTTTTTCACCTCTTTGTTCTATTATATATGTTTTACAAAAGAAAAAACGAGCAAATTGCGTTATGCAACTTGCCCGTTTTTCTTTTCGTTATTTTTTTTCTGATCACGATTCATTAATGGATAGAAAGCAAATCCGATTACGAATAAACCAATTCCGAGAAGGAACGTTTTTATATCGGATGCGCCCGTTTTAATAACCCATAGTGCGTAGCAAAGTGCGATAACTGCGACTATGCCATCTGTAATTCTTGCCCGCATTTCATTTTTATATGTTTCACCAGTTGCGACTAGTTTTAACTGGAAGATTGGTGAAACGAGATATGGAATGAGGTAGGCCAGTGTTGATACGGTAATAACGAATGTATAAGCTTCCGCAATGGTTCCTGATAATGTTGAGAATAGGAATACTTGCGACATAATGTTTGTTAATCGTAATGAGTAAATTGGACTTCCTTTTTTATTTGTTTTCGTGAAGAAGGAAGGGAAGAAACCTTCTTTTGCTGCTTGATAAGGTACTTCTGAGCTTAATAAAATCCAGCCTAAGATAGAACCGAACAGGGAAGTAAGAGCAAGTAATGCCATCAGTTTCCCGCCGCCGTGACCCATTGCAGCGTTTAGTGCATCTGCTAATGGACGTTCAGAAGCTTGTAATTTATCAACGTGAAGTACACCCATTGTTAAAATTGTGATTCCTAAGTAGATGGCAACTGTAATAAGTAATCCCGCAACTGTTGCGCGTTTTACCGTTTTTGGAGAAACAGCACGGTTTGATAAAAGAACGGCTGATTCAATTCCGATAAACGCCCAAAGTGTTGTAAGAGCAGCTAAATTCACTTGTGAAAGAAGACCGTGTGATGCCCCTGATTTATCAATCATCGGTGTGTACCATTGTCCAAATTTAGAAGCTTCGAATGCAAATAACGTAACGACGATGAATAAAAGGAATCCAGTTACTTTCGTTGTTGTTGCTAAGAAGTTTAGTTTTCCAGCTCCGCTTACACCGTTTGTTAATATAATATGAGTTCCCCAAAGTAAGATGGAACAAATCGTAAATGTAATTAGTTTTCCGACTTCTACGTTAAACGAACCGATTGAAAATAGTAGTCGCGTATCTTTCATAATTGGGAAGAAGAGTGATAAATATCCCGCAAATGATGTAATGATGGCAACGTTACTTGCCCAGTTTGCAACCCAATATCCCCATACCATACTGAAGCCAGCCATTTTTTTCTTTTTTGGTGTTGAGAATAAAGCATATGCATGACTTTGTGGCCCTGTCGTTAAATCAGGACGACGAATTGCTAAATTACCGAAAACAAGAGCTAGCATTAAAACACCAAACCCTGTAGTTAACCAAGCTAAAGTGACACCGAGTGGGCTTGCTGTTTGTGCCAACGTACTTGGCACCATGAAAATACCAGCGCCAACCATGTTACCGACAACGAAAGCTGTTAGTACCCAAAAGCCCCATTTTTTTTGTTGCATAGAAAATACCTCCAAAGTTAGTATAACCAAGTCAAGCGAGGAGATATGTATGTCTTCCTGAGTCAGGAAGAGAAGTCCCAAACAAAACAAAAAAAGCACGTAATTTGCCGCTACATGCTTTCTATCTTATAAGAAACCCACGACATACCTCTCGATAGCTCTCCACAAACGAAACGTTTGTGACAGTTCTGCACTTATTAAATGCAGACCCAGCAAGCGTGCATGGTGGACACGACTTACTTCGGCAACCATTCCTTTCTCATTCCTTCATCAATGCCACTACATCTCCTGAAATGATACTCTTAATGATTGCAACCTCTACCTCACCGAGATACGAATGAGGATTTAAATATTAAATTAACGTCTTTAAGGGTAACAAATGTATTTTTATACGTCAATGGATATAGTAATAATCAGATTATGGAGAAGAGTTTGTGATTAAAAGTAAGAGGGATTGTTATGTGATATTTGAATTTTCGTAATATAATACATGTTATTAGCGCTAGATGATTGAAAAGGGGATGAAGTAAATGTCTGTATGTCATAAACATTCAGTAATAGGTGTGCTAGATTCGGGTGTTGGGGGATTAACAGTTGCGAGCGAAATTATAAGACAATTGCCTAAAGAAAGCATTTATTATATTGGTGATAATAAGCGTTGTCCGTATGGGCCAAGAAGTGTAGAGGAGGTGCAATCTTTCGTATTTGAAATGGTTGAGTTCCTCAAACAGTTTCCATTAAAAGCGCTAGTCGTAGCATGTAATACTGCTGCAGCTGCTGCATTGAATGCGCTGCAAGAAGCACTTTCCATTCCAGTTATTGGCGTTATACATCCAGGAGCAAGAGCGGCAATTAAAGTTACAAAGAAAGGGGAAATCGGGGTAATTGGAACTGTAGGTACGATAAAATCTAATATGTATGAAAAAGCATTATATGAGCTGGATACATATTTGGAAGTGCATAGCTATGCTTGCCCGACTTTAGCCACAGTTGTAGAAAATCAATTAGAAGATACAGCATATGTCACGCAGCAAGTGAAACAAGCTTTACTTCCATTAACGAAAGAAGATATAGATACGTTAATTCTTGGATGTACGCATTATCCACTTTTAGAGTCCTATATAAAAAAGGAACTAGGAGAAGACATAACGATTATTAGTTCTGCAGAAGAAACGGCGATAGAGTTAAGTACCATTTTACAGCACAAAGGAATTTTGTCTGACAATCTGAATCCGAAACATCGTTTTTTTACAACGGGATCTGTTTTATCATTTGAACATATTGCTGAGCGATGGCTAGGGTATCAAATTTCTGTAGAATGTGTACATTTGCCTATGAAAAATGCGTGTATGCATAATTAAGATTTAGTAAATTACGTTTTTAAATAAATCAGGTTCGTTTCATAAGAAGGAAAGAATAAGCTTTTAATTGAAATGATTAAGGTCATTTTAATTAAAGGAGAGGTTTGATTATGGAATTATCAAGATCTCAATTATTTGCTTTAGAGTATATTTCAAAATATGCAGAGAACGAAAAACGTGAGGCTAAAGCAACGATTAATCATATACTTAAAATGTCTAATATTACAGATGAAATATTTGAAGAGGCTGTCGCTAATTTAAAATCTCACGCAAGGATTGCTTTACACTTTCATCCAGACAGACTAGATTCGAGTAAGAAAAGTGTTGCTGAAGCACTATTTGAGCAAGGAGTATATAAAAGTCAGTTTGAAACATTGCTATCTAATGGAAGCGTATCTGCTTATCCTGGTGGTGAACGTGACCTTTGGGAAAAGAGAATATTTGGAGGGGCATATCAATTAGAAGGCGTAACGAATGATCAACGTCCAAAATACGGAGCGCTAAATTTAATGTTACATCCAGATGGGCCGGCTCCGCGTTTTGGTTCCTGTTATTTTCTCTTATCTCCAAAAGTTTCTTCGCGTTCTACATATACATATTTAGATTCGCATCAAGATCCGAAAGAAAAGGGGACTTACGAGGAGTTTGATATGATTTTAGCTGCTCTTTTGGAAGAGACATTCGTAAGAGATTTTGCAATCGGTGAAGGGAATTTGACGCCAACAATATTAATTAATCATTTACTGGCTAACCTGAAAAGGCCGTTTATAGATTTAGTAAGCAAAGAGCCAGCCCGTAATCTTAATCATTATATTGAAGCGCAGATTCATGGAGAGATTTCTCTAAAAGAAGACGTGGAAGCGCTTGTTGCAGATCCTTCATTTAAGGGTACGGATGTAGGAAAAGTTTTAGAAGAAATTTGCCTGAAGTATGCTATTGATTTGTATTGGCACATCGGTTTTGTACTTGCGGTAGACGAAGTTCCGATGGATTTTAGAGGTTCAAAAATGCCATCTTTAGCAAGGCGTATTGCACGGAATCATTGTATTGATGCAAATATAATTGGCTCTGCTGTAGTGGATTTGAAGTGCAATCCATTATCTTGGAGTGATCGTGGAACTTATGAAGAAGTGCTTCAGGAATTAAAATTATTATGGCATGTTTTAGTTCGATTTGGAAAACCAAATCAGAAGTAGAATGAAATACTCCGTTTTTCGGAAGTATTTATATAGAAAAGAAGCTGATCTATAAATAGATCAGCTTCTTTTTATAAGATTAAACTAAGTTTAATACAGTTACTTTTTCACGTGTCATAGACTCAAGGCTCTTACGAATACCTTGTGCGCCCATACCTGAACCTTTTACACCGATGAATGGGAAGTGGTCAGGGCCGCGCTCTGTGCGTCCGTTAATTTGAACAGAACCAGTTTCGATTTTGTTAGCAATTGCAAATGCTTTGTTAATGTCTTTAGTGAAGACACTTGCTTGCAGACCGAACTCTGATTTGTTAGCAATTTCAATTGCTTGTTCATCTGAAGAAACACGGATGATTGGAAGGATTGGGCCGAATGGCTCTTCCCAAGCAACTTTCATCTCTTCTGTTACGTGATCGATTAATGTTGGGTAAATTAAGTTACGCTCACGTTTGTTACCGATAACGATTGCAGCACCTTTTTCTACAGCGTCGTCAACTAAACCTTGAACGAAGTCAGCAGACTTGTCGTCGATTAATGGAACGATTGTGCTGTCTTGTTCTGGAGATCCAACTGATAGTTCAGCTACTTGCGCTTTTAATAAGCTAACAAGCTCGTCCGCTACGTTTTCGTGTACAAGTACACGTTTAATAGCTGTACAACGTTGACCAGAGTAAGAGAATGCACCGCTTACGATATGGTTTGCAGCATCTTGCAAGTCAGCATCTTCACGAACGATACCAGGATCTTTACCACCAAGTTCTAATACAAGTGGAATCATTGAAGCTTTTTTCGCTAAATGTTTACCTGTGTTTGTACCACCTGTGAACGATACCATATTGATGCCTTCGTGTTCTACTAAGTAGTCACCAATTACAGAACCGCGTCCTGTAGCTACGTTTACAAGACCTTTTGGAAGGCCAGCTTTATGAAGTGCTTCAACCATTTTAATACCACTAATTGCACCTTGAGTTGCTGGTTTGAAAATAACAGCGTTACCCATAATTAATGCTGGTGCAAGTTTTGCAGCAGATAAGTTTACTGGGTAGTTAAATGGTGCGATTGCTAATACAACACCAAGTGGTGCGCGTTGGATAATCGCAAGCTTAGATTTTGTACCGCCCGGGAAGCTATCGCCCATCATGCTTTCTCCGTGCATATGTAAAGCTTCTTCGATCGTGTAACGAATAAAGTCAGCTGTACGAACAACTTCTTTCTTCGCATCTTTATATCCTTTACCGACTTCTTTCATAATGATATCGGCAATTTCATCCTGCATATTTACGAGCTCATCAGCCCATTTATATAAGTATTTTGCGCGATCCTGTAGGGAAGCTTCGGCCCATGATTTTTGAGCTTCTTTTGCAGATGCAATTGCTTCATCTACTTCTCCGCGAGTAATTGCTTGTACTTGTCCAATTACTTCGTGTAAGTATGGAGATGGAATTTCGATTGTTTCTCCTGAAGAGCTTTCTCTCCATTCTCCGTTTAAATAAAATTTGTACGTATTGCTAGTTGTCATGATTAGTCCTCCTAAAATAGCAACTTGTAAGAGTGAGTATAAGGTGATTGTAGGGGGTTTGATAACATTTTTCAAATGAAATGTTTGTGAAAACGATTTCTTATTCTTTTTTTATTTTGTATGCCCTTTCTTATGGAATATTCCCTTATTTCAAAATGGTGTATCATATATTTTTATTTAAAGTGTGAAAAAATAATTGACAGAATACTCAATAAAGTTGTAAGATTATAAATGGAAAATAAATGAAAGGGGTGTGCGTAATGATTGTAATCGTAAATGTAATGGGCTTAGCTCTGTTAAATGGCAGAAAACATTCATATCATTACGCAACCCGTACGGATATATAGGGCATCTTTGTCTTATAAGAAGCGTACGTTGCGTATATCGTAACGTACGCTTTTTATGCATTCCTGTGCATATCGTCAAGCGGCGGTATGCTTTTTTTTGTTTATTTTCCCTTGTTTAGTTCCGATAAAAAACTTTGGAAGGTGGAAAAATGTGATGAGATTGTATGGGTTACGAAATGTAAATGTGATAGGTCTGGATAGTGGATAAAGAAATGAGAGGTAAACGAGAACGAGAAGGGAGAGGTTACATTGTTATCAGTATTACTAAAGCTAAAATGGTTTTTTAGGGAGCACTGGAAGAGATATAGTATTGCCATTGGGGCTCTTTTAATTGTGAATATAGTTGAAGTGATTCCCCCGAAAGTGTTAGGGGTTACGATAGATAACATAAAAACAGGAACGTTATCGAACGAAGCTATTATACAGTCTATTCTTATTTTAATAGGGGTTACGATCGTTGGATATGGCCTCACTTTCGTATGGCAACATCAATTGTTTGGCGGTGCATTCGTACTTGAGAAAACGATGCGCTCTAAATTTATGGGGCATTTACTTAAGATGACGCCGACTTTTTATCAAAAAAATCGTACTGGTGATTTAATGGCGAGAGCGACAAATGATTTGAAAGCAATCGCTATGACAGCTGGTTTTGGTATATTAACGCTTGTGGATTCTAGTTTATATATGCTTACGATTGTCTTTATGATGGGGTTTACAATTAGTTGGGAGCTTACATTTGCAGCGCTTATTCCGCTTCCAATTATGGCGTATGCGATGAATATATATGGAAAGAAATTGCATGAAAGATTTACCGTTGCGCAAGATGCGTTTGGTGATATGAACGATAAAGTGCTTGAATCAATCGCTGGTGTGCGTGTTATTCGTACATATGTACAAGAGAATGCAGACGAGGAAAGGTTTCATCATTTAGGAGATGACGTCTACGAAAAAAATATGAAGGTAGCAAAGGTTGATGCATTATTCCAACCAACTGTGAAAATGCTTGTCGGTCTTAGTTATTTAATCGGCTTAGTGTACGGTGCATACCTTGTGTTCCAGTCAAAGGTGACGCTTGGTGAACTCGTTTCTTTTAACGTGTATTTAGGGATGATGATTTGGCCGATGTTTGCAATTGGTGAATTAATTAATGTTATGCAAAGAGGAAATGCTTCGCTTGACCGTGTGAATGAAACGTTAGCGTATGAGCCAGATGTAAAGAATCCGAAACATCCAAAGCTTGTGCAAGAGCCGGATTATATTCAGTTTGATGATGTGTCTTTCTCATATCCTTCATCAACTGAAGAAAATTTAAAAAAGGTTTCTTTCACATTAAAGCAAGGAGAAACGCTAGGGGTTGTCGGAAAAACAGGAAGCGGGAAAACAACGCTTGTACGTCAGCTTCTTCGCCAATATCCGCTTGGAGATGGAGATATTGCAGTTTCTGATGTGACATTAGATAAAATGACGAATGAAAATGTACTCGGCTGGATTGGTTATGTACCGCAGGAGCATATTTTGTTCTCAAAAACAGCGCGAGAAAATATTTTATTCGGAAATAGGGAAGCGACTGAAGAAGAATTAGAGAAAGCAATTGAAATTGCTGCGTTTAAAAAGGATTTAGAGTTTTTACCAGAAGGGTTAGAAACGCTCGTTGGAGAGAAAGGTGTTTCTTTATCAGGAGGGCAAAAACAAAGGATCTCGATTGCACGAGCTGTTATTCAAAATCCAGAAATTTTAATTTTGGATGATTCTTTATCAGCTGTAGATGCTCGTACGGAAGCAGCGATTATTGAAAATATAAGAACGGAAAGAAGTGGAAAGACGACGATTATTACGACGCATCGTTTATCTGCAGTGCAACATGCGGATTGGATTCTCGTTATGGATGAAGGCGCAGTTATAGAAGAAGGTACGCATGCTCAGCTTATCCAGAGCGGAGGCTGGTATGCTGAACAGTTTGAAAGACAACAAGGTGAAAGTGAAAGTGCGGATAGTGGGGTGAAAATATGAGCGTTTCAAAACGGTTGTTTCAATACGCGATGAAAGTGAAAGTGACGATTTTTGCTGCGATGTTAATGTTATTTATTTTCGTCATCGCAGAGCTTGCTGGTCCTTTCGTTGCTAAAACGATGATTGATGATCATATCGTCGGGATAGAGAAACCTTGGTATGAAACAGAAAAGAGTGAAGAAGCTGTTTCGTATAATGGCGCTTTTTATAAGCGAAGTGATCGCTTTGAACAAGGCGAGACAAAAGGTAAAGAAGTACGTGTGATGCAAGTCGGTTTTCAATATTATTTTGTACCGAATAAAGTAAATGCGGAAGGGTCACGGACTGTAAAAGGGGATATGATTACCGTTCAAAATGGTAAGGCGGTGCAAGTTTATAAAGCGAAAGCATTAACAAAGGAAGAAGTATTTGCATTTTATAAGCCAGAAATAAACCGTCTATTATTACTTGGTGGTGGCTATTTCGCTTTATTAGTAGTCGTGTCATTATTTGCATACGGAAAGCAGTTCTTCTTGCAAAAGGCAGCGAACAAAATTATTCAAATTATGAGGGAAGATGTTTTTTCTCATATTCAAACGTTGCCAATTCGGTACTTTGATCATTTACCGGCGGGGAAAATTGTTTCGCGTGTGACGAATGATACAGAGGCCATTCGTGATTTATATGTAACGGTGCTGGCAACATTCGTTTCTAGTATCATCTATATTATTGGGATATTCGCTGCGTTATTTTTATTAGATGTGAAGCTCGCTTCATTATGTTTATTAATTATCCCAATTTTAATTGTTTGGGCGATTCTTTATAGAAAATACGCGTCTGTATACAATCATAAAATGCGCTCTCGTTTATCTGATATTAACGGAACAGTGAATGAATCCATTCAAGGGATGCCAATTATTCAAGCGTTCCGTCAAGAGCGTGAAACGAAAAAAGAATTTGAAGAATTAAATGGCGATTATTTTAAGTATCAAAATAAAATTTTAAATTTAAATGCAGCAACTTCGCATAACTTAGTAGCCGTATTAAGAAATATCGCTTTCACAGGAGTAATTTGGTATTTCGGCGGTGCGTCATTAAGTGCTACAGGTATTATTTCACTTGGGGTACTGTATGCGTTCGTCGATTATTTAACACGATTATTCTCGCCAATTACGAATATGGTGAACCAGCTTGCAAACTTAGAGCAAGCGCGCGTTGCATCAGAACGTGTCTTTGAATTGTTAGAGGAAAAAGGGGAACCGGTAGAAGAAGAACGTATGCCTCGTTTAAAAGGAAATGTAAAATTTGATAATGTATCATTTTCTTATAATGGAAAAGATGAAGTGTTAAAAAATATTTCTTTTGAAGCGAAACAAGGCGAGACAGTGGCACTTGTCGGTCATACTGGATCAGGAAAAAGTTCTATCATGAATGTACTCTTTCAATTTTATGAGTTTGAAAAAGGAAAGCTTACGATTGATGGTCACGATGTAAAAGAGATGCCGAAACAAGCAACTCGTGAGCATATGGGAATCGTACTGCAAGACCCGTTTCTTTTTAGCGGGACGGTCGCTTCCAATGTAAGCTTAGAAAATGAAAAAATTTCAAAAGAGCGCATTGTAAAGGCGTTACGTGATGTTGGTGCTGAAAGATTTGCGAACAATATAAATGAAGAAATTACAGAAAAGGGAAGTACGCTTTCCACTGGAGAACGTCAGCTTATTTCGTTTGCTAGGGCGCTCGCTTTTGATCCAGCTATTTTAATTTTAGATGAAGCAACGTCTAGTATTGATACAGAAACAGAGGCGATGATTCAACAAGCACTAGAAGTTGTAAAAAAAGGAAGAACGACATTTATTATCGCTCACCGCCTTTCAACGATTAAAAGCGCAGATCAAATTATTGTGCTCGATAGAGGAACCATTTTAGAAAAAGGCTCTCATGATGAACTCATGAAAAAGCGCGGGCGTTATTACGATATGTATAAAACGCAAATGGAAGGCAATCAGAGTGCTTAATATGTATGGAGGAGAACTTGTGATTTTCACAAGTTCTTTTTTATTGATGAACATGTCGACTCTTTAGCGAATTACGACAGTTAAATAAGAAGTATTGTTTTACCTTTTTCTCCATAAATGCTATATTAAAAAATGTTACTTATTTTTTGTATGTAGCGTTATTTTTCCCTTTTGTTTGATTATGAAGAAAAAGGATAAACTAAATAAGAACATTTTCATTGAAAAATTGTTCAAGATTGCATACAATCAATATAGTTTTTAAATTCCTATCAGAATACTTGGAGGATTACTATCATGAAGAAATTATTTTCAGTGCTTGCAGTAACTACATTAGCGATCGGGATTGTAGCCGGCTGCGGTAAAGAAGAGAAAAAAGATACAGCTAGTCAAGACGCGTTACAAAAGATTAAACAAAGCGGTGAACTTGTAATTGGTACAGAAGGTACATATCCACCATTTACGTTCCACGATTCAAGCAATAAATTAACTGGATTCGATGTTGAATTAGCAGAAGAAGTTGCAAAACGTTTAGGTGTAAAACCTGTATTTAAAGAAACACAATGGGATAGCTTACTTGCTGGCCTAGATGCAAAACGTTTCGATATGGTTGCAAACGAAGTTGGTATTCGTGAAGATCGTCAAAAGAAATACGATTTCTCTAAACCATATATTTCATCTTCAGCGGCATTAGTTATCGCAAAAGATAAAGATAAGCCTGCTACATTTGCTGATGTAAAAGGGTTAAAAGGAGCACAATCTTTAACGAGTAACTATGCAGATATTGCTAAGAAAAACGGTGCGGAAATTATTGGTGTAGAAGGATTTAGCCAAGCGGCAGAATTATTAGCTTCAGGACGCGTTGATTTTACAATTAATGATAAGTTATCAGTATTAAATTATTTAGAAACGAAAAAAGATGCAAAAATTAAATTGTAGATACAGAAAAAGAAGCTTCAGAAAGTGGATTCTTATTCCGTAAAGGTAGCGATAAGCTTGTACAAGAAGTAGATAAAGCGTTAGAAGATATGAAAAAAGACGGTACGTATGACAAAATAACGAAAAAATGGTTCGGTGAAAATGTATCTAAGTAGTGCATTAGTTTCAGATCGATTGTCTACTTGGATAGATATTATGCAGACTTCCTTCATGCCTATGCTGAAGGAAGCTGTTTTTACAACAATTCCATTAACGCTTATTACATTTATTATCGGTCTTATACTTGCGACGTTAACAGCGCTCGCACGTATTTCAGGTAGTCGTATTTTACAATGGATTGCTCGTATCTATGTATCTATCATTCGCGGAACGCCACTTCTTGTACAGTTATTTATTATTTTCTATGGTCTTCCAACTCTTAATATTGAAGTTGAGCCATATACAGCAGCAGTTGTTGGATTTTCATTAAATGTCGGTGCATATGCATCTGAAATTATTCGTGCTTCTATCCTTTCCATTCCGAAAGGGCAGTGGGAAGCAGCTTATACAATTGGGATGACATATCCACAAGCATTAAAACGTGTTATTTTACCACAAGCAACACGCGTATCAATCCCGCCGCTTTCGAATACATTTATTAGCTTAGTGAAGGATACTTCATTAGCATCGTTAATTTTAGTAACAGAAATGTTCCGAAAAGCGCAGGAAATTGCGGCGATGAACTACGAGTTTTTAATTGTTTATTTTGAAGCAGGTCTTATTTATTGGGTTATTTGTTTCTTATTATCAATCGTACAACAGATGTTAGAAAAGCGTTCAGAACGCTACACATTAAAATAATCCTTTTACAAAAGGAGTTTTTGTTTTTATGATTTCAATTCAGCACTTACAAAAAAGTTTCGGAGATAATACCGTACTAAAGCATATAGATTTAACAGTTGAGAAGGGCGAGGTTGTTGTTATTATTGGGCCGTCTGGATCTGGTAAAACGACATTCTTACGTTGTCTCAATGTATTAGAAACGCCAAATGCTGGTAATATTCGTATCGGTAATAAAGAGCTTAACTTCTCTCAAAAAGTAACGAAGAAAGATATTGTTAATCTTCGTACGCAAACAGGTATGGTATTCCAGCACCATAATTTATTCCCGCATTTAACAGCACTTCAAAATGTAATGGAAGGGCTCGTTACAGTGAAAAAGATGGGGAAAGAAGAAGCGAAGAAAAAAGCAAACTATTTCCTTGAAAAAGTTGGTTTAGCAGATAAAGTGGATTTATATCCGTTCCAATTATCAGGCGGACAACAACAGCGCGTTGGAATTGCGCGCGCGCTTGCGATGGAGCCGGAAGTGTTACTATTTGATGAGCCGACGTCAGCGCTTGATCCTGAACTCGTTCAAGAAGTTCTGAAAGTAATGAAAGAACTTGCTAAAGAGGGCATGACGATGGTTATTGTAACGCACGAAATGCGTTTTGCACATCAAATTGCGAACCGTGTTATTTTCATGGATGGTGGTGTCGTTGTCGAACAAGGTACACCAGAAGAAGTATTTACAAATCCAAAAGAAGAACGCACGAAGAAGTTTTTACAAATGTTGCAATAAATTAAGGAAGGTCTCAAGGCATATGCCTTGAGACCTTTTTGCCATATATATTTATTTGTGGAATCCGCCAAGGCTTTGCTCAGCCATTGCAACTAGACGTTTTGTGATTTCTCCACCAACTGAACCGTTAGCGCGAGCCGTAGAATCTGCTCCTAATTGTACACCAAATTCTTGAGCGATTTCGTACTTCATTTGATCGATTGCAGCTGTTGCACCTGGTACTACTAATTGATTTGAAGAATTTTGGTTTGCCATAGGAATATATCCTCCTTAGAGTTATAAAAGTTTTTTTGGTTGGACTAGCTGGAGTTGAACCAGATTATCGCCCCGGTTGGCGCTAATCCATCGGTAATTAAGTTTGTACTCATAGTATGGATGTTACCTAGAAAGATATACAAAATAATAATTTGTAAATTTTGTCAAAAAACGTATTGATTTCGTAAATTATGAAATAAGAGTAATCGTTGTATTTTTAAGAAAACAGGCCAAACTAAGGAGGATATTAAATATAATTTTTTCATTGTAGCCTGCTACTTGTAGGCTAATTATTAGCTTCTTATTTATGATTTATTGAAATAAAAATGAAATCGGTAGCAACTTCATAGTTCTATTTTTAAGTAGGGATGGAGTGGGCGCTCCTATGTCTGGATAGGTTGCTCTCTTCACTCTAAAAAAGAGAGGCTTTAAACGATAAGGTATGGAGGAATCATGATGGGAATTTGCCCGCTTTGTAACGCATTAGAATCACAAACATATTCTTGTCAAAATTGCCAAAGTATACTCCAAGATTATGGGAAGTCTGTAGATTATATAGACGATTATAGTGCCTATATGGATCAAGAATTATTAAGTGCAGTAGATGGTTTAACGCATAATAATTCAAATGAATATTGCAATCATATTTTTTATTGCAGAGTATGTAACGTGGAAACTGAGGTTGTAGTAAAACTTGTGTAAATAGAAAACTTCCACCTTATTATCTAGGTGGAAGTTTTTGTTTTTGTATTTGTGAGTGAATCATAGGAGAAGGGATATGTTCGGTGTTTGATGAAGCCCCTGATTTTATTTGAGACATTTTTTCTTTTGTATCACGTAAAGAATGTTCAGTTAAGTAGACGGCATATTCGTAAAATAACTGGCGCGTCAGTTCACTTTGCTCTTTTAATTTTTTATCTTGGAATACAGTTCGCCCAGGTTTAGAGTTGGCTTCAAAGAGCCACGGATTTTCCTTTGTGTCTAAACCGATATCAAAACCGATTTCTCCAATATTTCCAGTTACTTGTTCATCGAGCGCGTAACTTATTTGTAAGGCAGTATGTTTTAATTTATTTTCAATTTGAACTTGTTTCGTTGAATCTGGAAAAAGCTCTTGTAATAATTTTGTATCACCGCCACTATTTACGTGCGTTGTTAAACTGCCTTTGCCGGCGATTTTGGCGACGATTGCACTAACTATCCAATTACCGAAATGGTTTTTATTTGTATGAATGCGGAAATCAACAGGTTGCCCATCGAAGCGAAGTAACGAAATACCTTGCTGTACGATAAACTTTTTTAAATCATGTCCTTTTAATACATGGTTTAGAAGCGTTTCTAATGATTGATACTTTCTCAGTTTATTTTCTTCATTTTCGCGATAACGACAGTAGTAGCAATTCTCTGTTTGAGAATAAAATATTTGATGAATATTTCTACCAAAGCTCCCGTGTATTGGTTTCATGTACACTGATTTATACGTGCCAAGAAACCGTTCTACTTGTTCAAAATGCTGAAATGCTTCTGTATTTGGTAATAAGGGTTTAATTGATTCGTCTTTCGTAAGAAGTTGATGAACTTCCCATTTATTGAAAAAACCTGGGTTAAACCATGGAATGCAGTAGTCTTGTTCTAATTTTCTTTTTGCCCTGACAATTGGTTTATAATTTTCCGCTTGCCGATTCGGTAAGCGATCGTAAATGACATTTGGTAAAGGGACTTTTTTCTTTATCCATTGTTTCTCTTGAAAGAAATATCCTTCAATCGTTTCTTCTTCCCAGTGTATATGTTGAACGCCAAAGACGAATACGAACGGTCGTAATGAGAATGGTGGTGTTAACAACTCACTCAGAGCAATTGAACGATTTCCTAAAGGGTTAGAAGAATCATCATTAAAGCCAGTTGTAAAAATGCCGATTAATGGTCCGAAAATAATTGTTTGGTTTTGTGTAAATGCATGAATAGTAGTTGATTGAGGCAGTAAAAGTTTTTCGGCAATATGCTTTCCGATAATAATTTCGCGAGTAAAGGAATAATGAATTTTCACCTCTTCACTTGCAATATGACGTATGCCGAAGGAGAGAGATGTAATAGGCGGTGTAATAGAAAAAACGTAAGGTAAAGTAATGCTATTTGGATGTTCATCTGAAATGTTTAATGTATATATATGTTCTTTCAAAATAGGTTTACCTCCTTTCATTATGGTGTAAAGCGACTGAATTTAAGTGGTCCGTGAAATATCTTTTCAGCTAATGAATCACTCTGACGAATGTATTGTTCGTAAGGAGGAATCGTGTTGACATACATAAGCCAAATTGCGCCTTTTTGATCCATAATTGTGGAAAGTTCTAGTTCGAATAATGAAGAATAAGACTGATCTAGTGTTTGGAATACTTCATTTATAATGTCGTGTAAAGCGTCTTGCAATAGTTGCACACCTGTACTAGATAGTACGTATTTAATTTTTGAAAATGAATGCAATGAATCATCGTCTGTTGCTGAAGGTAAAAGTTGATTAGGAAATGAACTTTTTTGTATAAATTGACCGATAATATTCCAAGTTTGTTCTTTGTTTTTGTGCAAAATGGTTCGAATGTGGAGTGGGTATGTTAATTGATTTGGTGGTTGTAGCATGGTATGCACTATGTAGCGTGATGAACGTATGTTAGATTTACACCAAGATATAAATTCATCTGTCCGCTTGATTGGAAGAGAAGTATGGTATTTTTCATTTACTGTATCGATATGAAACGTTTTATTTTTGTAAGCGACTCGATATAAGTTATCTTTAGAATGTATATTAGTGGGGCGTATAATAATATCTTTAGTTTTTAACAACAGTTTGAAAATGTTTTGTATCGTTGCCACTTCAAATTTGGGTATATAAGGAGACAGTTTTTTATTAGTGAGAAATAAATCATGTAGTTCACTTAAGTTAATAAGTGTGTTATTTAAAAAGGTAGTGGAAGGACGGTTGTGCAAAGAGTGAATAATTGATTTTGCTTTTTCAAAGTCTGTTTCCTCGTGAAAAGAATAACGATCATATATATAAGAAGGAATAGGGAATGTTTGCTCTTTCCATTTTCCTGTATCTGTATCGTAAATAAGACCAGAAACAAGGTCTGTTTTAGAATCAATACAAAATGGCGTAAACTGGGCAACGACATTATGATAAAGCCGAGCTCGTTTAGCGATTTCGGTGTAATACGTTTGCTCATAATGAAGTTTAGAAGTTAAAAGGCCGAGAACCAACGAAATCACTCCTTTACTACTATTTGCATAATAGGCGAAGCTATATATTGCAAATACGTTTTTATACCATTATACTTTTGTCCGTATGATGATATGCTATAGTTTTGGAGAAGTGAAAGGTTGATTGTAATGAATATATGGTTAAATATGTTAACGACGACAGGACTCGGAGCAATTATTGGGGGATACACGAATCATTTAGCGATAAAAATGTTATTTCGTCCTCATCGTCCTATTTATATCGGAAAGTTTCAAGTTCCATTTACACCAGGGTTAATTCCGAAGCGTCGTGATGAACTTGCTGTTCAATTAGGAAAAATGGTTGTAGAACATTTGTTAACACCAGAAGGAATCGGAAAAAAGCTAACAAATGAAGAGTTTCAAAAAGGTTTAATCCACTGGGCGCAAGTGGAAGTGGATAAAGTAATTACGAATGAACAATCACTGCGATATATGTTAGAAAAATGGAATGTAGCGCATGTAGAAGAAGAAGCGACTCGAAAAATCGAATATGTGATTACAGAAAAAATTCATGCATTTTTAGCAGAGTATTATACATATACATGGGAACAGGCTTTACCTCATTCTGTACATGAAAAGATAGAGAATGCGATTCCGAATGCCTCGGCGTTTATTTTAGAGCGAGGAATTAGCTTTTTTGAAAGTGAAGAAGGGAAAGCGCGTCTCTCAAAAATGATTGATGATTTCTTTGCTTCTCGTGGAACGCTACTTAACTTAGTTGGGATGTTTTTAGGAAATGTAAGTGTTGTGGATCGTGTGCAGCCAGAAGTTATTAAGTTTTTAGGGCAAGATGCTACAAAGCAGCTTTTAACTGACGTACTGCAAAAAGAGTGGGAAAAGTTAAAAGGAAGAGATGTAAAAGAATTAGAAGCATTTGTAGAGAAAGAAATGATTGTAAGCTCCGTGCTGTCAGCAGTTAAAGTAGAGGAAACAGTGAGTAAGTTTTTAAATCAATCTGTTCAGCAAGTATGTGAACCAGTTCGAGAAACAATTATTGAAAAAGTGGTTCCAAGTGCAGTAGCGAAAGGCTTAAAGTGGGGAACAGAAAATGTAGAGAGTGTACTAAATAATCTACACCTTGCGGAAATTGTCCAGCAAGAAGTGTCTACATTCTCAATAGAAAGATTAGAAGACTTAGTTCTGTCTATTACGAAAAACGAATTGAAAATGATTACGTATTTAGGAGCGTTATTAGGCGGAATGATCGGGCTCGTACAAGGATTGTTACTATTGTTTCTTAGATAATAAGGTGAGTACATAGAAATAAAAGTGAAATTTCTTCACATCTCTTGCATAGTTTGATATGGTAAGAAGAGGTGCGTATGTAAATGCACGTAAAAGGCAGTGCGAGTGAAAAGCGCTAGCCTTCTAAAGGAGGAAAAATAAAATGACAAAGAACATTCATGATGTTGCATATGAATTACAAAAAGCAATCGCTGAAAACGAAGACTTCAAAACTTTAAAAGAGAGCTACGCAGCAGTTCAAGCTGACACAGCTTCAAAGAACTTATTCGATGAGTTCCGTACAATGCAACTTAGCCTACAACAGAAAATGATGCAAGGCCAAGAAATCACTGAAGAAGACAACCAACAAGCACAAGAAGTTGTAGCTCGCATTCAACAAGATGCTAAAATTACAAAATTAATGGAAACTGAGCAACGCCTAAACGTTGTAATCGGTGACGTTAACAAAATTATCATGAAGCCACTTGAAGAATTATATAGCGCGCAACAACAAGCGTAATGAGAGAAGACGCTCCTAGTATAGGGGCGTCTTTTTCAGTGACAATAAAGTTGTTTAATTTTAGTCTAAGAAATGTAATAACCACCTACTAAAATTAACTTTTAGGTGGTTTTAAAGTTATTTAAAACTTAATTTAATTGTTGTAGCCTGTAATTTATAAAAATAATAAAGTTGGTTAATTCTTCTTCAACTAATGCCCCTTATTGAAAAAGTAGCTTGCTCCATTTACTAAATTTTCATCCTATTTTACATAGCTTAATCTGCCTCAACATCTTTTTCACCTAAATTTTGAACAAATCTTAATAGATAACCATCAGGGTCCATAATTAAAAATTCTTTTTGTCCCTTTAATTTAGTATCAGCTCTATACCAATTCTCTTGAATATCAAATTTAATTGGATACTCGTTCTTTTTCAAACTATCATATAGTGGATTGATATCATTTATGATAATTTGAAAATTAATTCCTCTTCCGTAGGGATAAGATAACTCCCCAGTACTCCAATGACCATTTACTTCTTCAATCATAATCTGGCAGCCATTTAAAGACAGTAAAGCAAACTTATCCTCTGGTCTTTGATATTCAATTTTAAACAGGAGAATTTCCGAATAGAAATTTAAACTTTCCTCCATATCTGAAACTGATAGCTCTGGTATTAATGCATTGAGTTTGTGCAAAAATGCTGCCCCCTTTGCTTAAGTTATTGATTATTATAACACTCACTATAAATTCTTCTTCCATTAAACTACTTCGTTAGCCCTATAAGAAGTAAACAAGTTTATTATCTCTACACACGTCTTTTTTGTTTGTTATTTTTTGAAATACTCCGTTTTAATGTTTTTCTCCTTCAAAAACTCTTCAATTTCTTTTTGCTTCCTACCATTAACTTTCTCAAAGCGCTTTGTAAAAGAGAAATCAGTTTTGAATAAGTTACCATCTTGAGCGAATTTTTCTATTTCCTGATCTAATTCTACTGAAAGTGCTGTAGATGCTGAAATATAATTATGAATTTCCTTCGAAGGCTGTTTGTAATCAGCAGGAATCGTATTGTTACTAATAAAATGATGGAAGTTCGCATCGTTTTGTTGAGCTAAATCTATTAGTTTTTGTAATTTATCCCGGTCGGACTCAGTAACCTTCTCGTCAGACATGGCTGACGAAAGTGGAACGATGTTTTCGTATAACTCTCCGCTATAATCTAAATAAGTTTTTATATTTTGCTTCATTTCGTCTTCATTAATAGTTTCGTTTTTCTTTGAGGAACTAAATATATTTTCTGGAACTTTAATAGCAACATCTTTAATAGATTGTACATCGTTTTCTTCCTTAGGTTGTGCACTGTTTGAACAAGCTGATAGAAATAAAAGAGTAAGTAGCATGAGTGAATATAAAGTATATTTCTTCATTTTAATCTCCTTTTACATTCATTAGTGTCTTTGTAAAATAGCAATATTCCATTTCAAATACTTTACTAAAAGTGCATATAGATGTTTTACCATTTGATAAGATATGACGGATATGAGTAAACCGACGCAAAAAGCGATGAACACATTATAAACATCGGAATAACTAATTTGATGAAACCCTTTAAAGAATCCTAATCCTATTAATAAAATAGGCGAAATAATTAATACTGGCGTGGCAATGATAAGTGCTAGAAGAATCGGTAATAAAAAGAGTAGTACGAAAAAGGCGATAAAGATAAAGGCAAAGTTTAAAACACTTAAGCTCATAACAGAAAAAAGTGCAATTATCATATTTTTGAAGCTTCGTTTACTGTCAGCATTGCTTATTGCATAGGAAACAGTAAGTTCTTTAGCAATGGTTTTAGGGTTTCCTAGCTTTTTAGAAATTTCCTCTTCAGATATTCCATCTTGTTTACCACTAATAAAATGAGTTTCGTACTCCGAGATAATATCCTCCTTTTCTGAATTAGGCATATTCCGTAGGGAAGAACTAAGTTGTTCTAAAAATTCACTCTTGTTCATAACGATCACTTTCCTTTATAAAATGATGAATTATGGCTGAAAATCCTATCTTTTTTCTAAGCAGCACACACAATCTATATCTACTTTTTGAAAGGAGATATACTAATCGTGAATAAAATTACAAATAATGGGTATTCCATTATTTACAAATATATCACTTACTATTATTCTTTGCAAGGTACTATAAATTTGTTAATAATGTGAATAGGTGGAAGTATTTTTGTACATTTTTAGAAGAGATATAAAAATGTTATTTTAAGATAAACAAAAGGTTGTAAGCGCATTCTTTAAATCTTGTCAAAATAATGTCAAATTCATATTGTTGGAAAAATAATGCATTTGTAATATAATGATAAATATACTTCACCAGCTTAATTAACTAGGTGAAATTAAAATCTTTATTACACACATTATGAAATAAAGGGATGATTAGTTTTGAGTACAGGTGTAAAAGCAAACGACGTGAAGACAAAAACAAAGGGAGCAGATCTTGTTGTTGATTGTTTAATTAAACAAGGTGTTACACATGTTTTCGGTATTCCAGGAGCAAAGATTGACTCTGTATTTGATGTATTGCAAGAAAGAGGACCAGAGTTAATTGTTTGTCGTCATGAACAAAATGCAGCATTTATGGCAGCTGCTATTGGTAGATTAACAGGGAAACCGGGCGTATGTCTTGTAACTTCAGGACCAGGGACATCAAATTTAGCGACAGGTCTTGTTACTGCGAATGCGGAGAGTGATCCCGTTGTTGCTTTAGCTGGTGCAGTTCCGCGTACGGATCGATTAAAACGTACACATCAATCTATGGATAATGCTGCACTATTCGAACCAATCACAAAATATAGCGTAGAAGTAGAGCATCCTGATAATGTGCCAGAAGCATTATCAAATGCATTCCGAAGTGCGACTTCTACAAATCCAGGAGCAACTTTAGTAAGTTTGCCGCAAGACGTTATGACTGCGGAAACGACTGTAGAGTCTATCGGTGCGCTTTCTAAGCCACAGCTTGGAATCGCTCCCACACATGATATTACATACGTAGTAGAAAAAATAAAAGCAGCGAAATTACCAGTTATTTTACTCGGTATGAGAGCAAGTACAAATGAAGTGACGAAAGCTGTTCGTGCATTAATTGCGGATACAGAGCTTCCTGTTGTTGAAACATATCAAGCAGCTGGTGCGATTTCACGTGAGTTAGAAGATCATTTCTTCGGCCGCGTTGGATTATTCCGTAATCAACCAGGTGATATTTTACTAGAAGAAGCAGACCTTGTTATTTCTATCGGTTATGATCCAATTGAGTATGATCCAAAGTTCTGGAATAAACTTGGCGACAGAACGATTATTCATCTTGATGACCATCAAGCAGATATCGACCATGATTACCAACCAGAGCGTGAATTAATTGGTGATATCGCTTTAACGGTAAATAGCATCGCAGAGAAATTACCGAAACTTGTATTAAGTACGAAATCAGAAGCAGTGTTAGAACGATTACGCGCGAAATTATCAGAACAAGCAGAAGTTCCAAATCGTCCTTCAGAAGGTGTTACGCATCCACTTCAAGTGATTCGT
This sequence comes from Bacillus cereus group sp. BfR-BA-01356, assembly GCF_022663635.1. Lineage (NCBI taxonomy): Bacteria > Bacillati > Bacillota > Bacilli > Caryophanales > Bacillaceae > Bacillus > Bacillus cereus group sp. BfR-BA-01356. The sequence goes on from NZ_JAKUFX010000031.1 coordinate 25,556, forward strand.
ACACTTCGTTCTTTAATTAGTGACGATACAACTGTTACATGTGACATCGGTTCCCATTCTATTTGGATGGCGAGATGTTTCCGTTCTTATGAACCACGTAGATTATTATTTAGTAACGGCATGCAAACGTTAGGTGTTGCACTTCCTTGGGCAATCGCAGCTACTTTAGTAGAACCAGGTAAAAAAGTAGTTTCCGTATCAGGTGACGGTGGTTTCTTATTCTCAGCGATGGAGTTAGAAACGGCGGTACGTTTAAATTCTCCAATCGTCCATCTTGTTTGGAGAGACGGCACATATGATATGGTTGCATTCCAACAAATGATGAAATACGGCAGAACATCAGCTACAGAATTTGGCGATGTTGATCTTGTGAAATATGCGGAAAGTTTCGGGGCGTTAGGTCTTCGTGTTAACACGCCTGATGAATTAGAAGGTGTGTTAAAATCCGCGCTAGCAGCAGATGGTCCTGTCATTATTGATATTCCAATTGACTATCGTGACAACATTAAATTAAGCGAAAAATTATTACCAAACCAATTAAACTAATGGAGGCAGATTTGAGATGACTGTTGCGCAATTAATTGATATTGATGCGAAAAAAACGAAAACGAGTAATGAAGTATATCAAACATCTACAATGCTTGCGCTATTAGATGGTATATATGATGGTGTAATTAGCTTTGAAGATTTGAAAAAACATGGTGATTTCGGCATCGGCACATTTGATCAATTAGATGGTGAAATGATTGCATTTGATAATGAATTTTATCATTTACGTTCAGACGGTTCAGCAGAAAAAGTAGAGCCAGAAGAAACAACGCCATTTGCGACTGTAACGTTTTTTGAAAAAGAAATGAGTTATAAGGTAGAGCGTCCGATGAATCGTGAAGAAGTTGAAGCGTTATTACATGAATTAATGCCAAGTAAAAACTTGTTTTACGGTATTCGAATGGACGGTACGTTCCGTGAAGTAAGGACGAGAACTGTTCCAAGACAAGAAAAACCGTATACACCGCTCGTTGAAGTGACGAAATCACAACCAATCTTTTCATTTGAAAATACAGAAGGTACGCTTGCTGGATTTTGGACACCAGATTACGCACAAGGTATTGGGGTAGCTGGATTCCACTTACATTACATTGATGATGAAAGAAGCGGGGGCGGACATGTTTTCGACTATGTTATAGAAAACTGTACGATCCAAATTTGTCAAAAAGCTCATATGCATTTAGCACTTCCAGAAACAGCTGATTTTATGGCGGCTGAATTATCAAGAGAAAATTTAGAGGATAATATTGCAACTGCGGAAGGTGCAGAGTAAGAGGGAAAGACTGTTCCATTTTGGAACAGTCTTCTTTTATTCGTAATGTTATTATTTGTCGATAAATCGATATTTCTTGTCGAACCGTTGATATATTGTAAGTTACGATAGATATATTTGAAAAATCGTTGATATCGCTTATTTCTTTGAAACAAACGGATGCCCCTCATAATAAAAACGCCACGGATAATGTACAGCTTCTTCTGCATAGTCGATATTAATACGAGGTCCTGCTGTTATTTTATATTGTGATGATATGTGTTCTTCTTTTGGAACTAATTCAATATGTAACGTATCATTTTGTAACGATACGCCGCGTTCTTTTAAAGTAATTCCGAGTGCACGGCATAGTTTGCCAGGACCGTTTGTTAAATTTTTGTACTGCGCTTTTGTAATTTCGGTCTTATTGTAGCGCGCTAGTTTTATTTCTGCTATTCCATCTACTGGCTCAAGGGCTCGAATGAGAACACCTTGCGGGGTGCCCACTGGCGCTGTAATAACGTTAAAGCAATGATACATACCGTAAATTAAATATACGTAAGCATGTCCTGGTGCACCAAACATAACTTCTGTGCGATCTGTCCGTCTGCCTCCGTAACTATGTGCGGCCTTATCATCTGGGCCTTTATATGCTTCTACTTCTACAATGATTCCGCTTCGCTTTATTCCGTCTACAATATGAACAAGTTTTTGCCCGAGTAATTTTTTTGCGACTTCTAACGTATCGCCTTCATAAAAAGAAGGAGGTGCCTGCATTGTACTATCTCCTTTGCTAAGTGTATATGTATATAGTAAACCAAATTTTCAGTAGTAATTCTAACTCGTTCTATTTGCTACATTTATTTCATAAATTATGGATAGAGTACAACAGCGAAGAGGGGGAGTGCGACATGATTTATCGCTTACTAGCTCTTAATATAGATGGGACACTACTATACAACAATGGAAAAATTGCAAAAGGATTAAGAGAAACAATTGAATTTGTGAAAAGAAAAGATGTATACGTTACGTTATTTACGAGTCGTAATTTTCAATCCGCTCATAAAGTAGCAAAGGCGTTAAAATTAGATTCTATATTAGTGACACATGGTGGTGCTTTCGTTTCAGCAACGTTAGATAAGCCGTACGTTCAAAGAAGATTATCTGAAGAGAAGACTTTTAACATTGTGCAAGTGTTAGAGCACTTTGATTGTAACGTACGCATTTCTCATGAACGGTTTTCGATAGGAAATCGTGAGAGAAATACACCAAACTTAATTGCGCGCACTGTATTATCAAGCGCAGATCCGTTATTTTATCCAGTTCAATTTGTAGATTCGTTAGGTGACGCGCTTCGTGACCATCCGGTAGCAGCGCCAAAAATTGATGTTATTTTCCAAAGTAAAGGTGAAAAAGAAAGAGGACTGAACACATTAAGAAAAGCGTTCCAAGATGTAGAGTATGTTGAATGTGATTCAAAACGAATAGAAATTTTACCGCAAAATGTATCAAAATTACGTGGACTACAATTGCTTGGAGAGCATTTAAATATTTCGCTAAATGAAATGGTTGCGATTGGAGATAGTATGGAAGATTTAGAGGTTATTGAAAACGTGGGACTTGGGGTAGCGATGGGGAACTCGCCTGTAGAATTAAAGCAAGCAGCAGATTGGATTACACGTTCAAATAGCGAAAACGGTGTAGAGTATATGATTAAAGAGCATTTCCGTAAGCAATTCCCGCTTCCGTTTTTGAAGAATCATAAAAATACACCGAAACGATGAAAGAAAAACGTAGCTTTTTGGCTACGTTTTTTTGTTGAGCTTATTAAAAGGAATGGAAACGTTTTAAATTGTGAATTGTGTATGGGATTCATACAATTCACTTGAATCCTTCAGAAAACTAATGTAAAGGGGATGATGTTGTCAAAATAGTTACACCACATGAAATATTCTTCAGATTAATTTTATTGGGCTCCCATACGTAAAAGTATTTCCGCATGACAGTTTAGTTCACGTATTATTTCAAAAATGAATTGTAGTAATTTTATTAAGTAGTTGTAGCGTTCCTTTGTTGTATTTAAATGGATTATTTTAAGTTAATGTGAGTAAGACCTGGTACATATGAAATGTACTTCTTTTTGTGGTTTTAGGAAGTTTAAAAGGGGGAATGAATTTCTTGAGGAAATCATTTAATCAAAAAATTAAAAAGTTAAGTAGTAGTTTAATAGTTGTATTACTAATATGTATGAATTTTTTAATCCATTTACCATTTAAAGCAGAGGCAGCTACAACAGAATTAAAAGGTTTAGGTGATGTATCTTATTACAACGCCATCATTTTTGGAGATCATAGTGCAACGAGTGCGGATATTGAAGGTGCGATGGCTGTTCAGAAAAATATGAACGCATCAAGTTATACAGTCGTAGCGGCTGCAACTGGAGCAAATAACTTAGCTGGAGCAACTTGGGTAGATGAAGGATATCCATCATTATTACTAGGCGGTCAATTTACGAAAGCTGGAGCAGGACAGGTAATTATTCAAGATGGAACAGTGGCGATGACAAAAGACGGTGACCCAGATGGCGCAATGAAAACATCGTATGACCGTATCTCTTATAAAGAGCAAGCGGAGATTGATGCTAAGTTTAAAGAATTTAGAAAAGACGTTGATGGTGTAATTGGGGATGCAAGTAAACTACACACTGATAAGCCAAAACCTAATATGAGCTTTGGAATCGGTGAAGATGCAAACAACCCTAATATTTATGTCTCTTCAGGTCAGACGGGAAAGAAAGCATTCGATGTAAAAGACGTTTTTCTTCCGAATGTAGAGAATAAAGATTTTATTGTTATTTATTCAGATGCAGAAGAAGTGAGTTTTGGTGGCGGTGCAATTTTGTATGATACAAGAAATACTGGGATGGCGACGGATTTAATTAATACATCTCAAGCATATGACCCTAATTCATCTTTTACTGAGTTAGCTAGTAAGGTAATTTGGGTATTTCCTAATGCTACAAAGATAACAACTAAAGGTTATGGTGTAGTAGGTAGTGTGTTTGCACCTAATGCAGTTGTAGAAACAAAAGGTGGTTCTATTAATGGACAAGCCTATGTTGGAGGATTACACCAAAGAGATGGTTTTGAGGTTCATAACTTTAAATTTAACTGGCCAAAATGGAATAAACCAGCAGCTGAAAAAGGACATTTACAAATTAAAAAAGTTGATGAAAACGATGAAAACATTGTTTTAAAAGACGCAAAATTTGATGTTATAGACAAAGATAATAACGTTGTGGCTACTGTTACAACAAACGAAAAGGGTATTGCGGAAGTTAAAGATTTACCACTTGGTGACTATTTTGTAAAAGAAATAAATGCACCAGAAGGATATATAAAAGTTGATACACCAGTCAAAGTAACAATTGATAATACAAACGTAATTGAACTTGTTATGAAGAATACGAAAAGAGTAGAGAATGGCCAATTTAAATTATTGAAAAAAGATAGTGAATCTGGTCAACTTCTGCCAGGTGCAAAATTTGATGTTATCGATAAAGATGGTAATGTTGTGGAAACAATTGTTACAGGTGATAAAGGCGAAGCCTTATCGAAACAACTTCCAGTTGGAAGCTATACATTAAAAGAAGTAGAAGCACCGAAAGGATATGAATTATCATCTAGTTCAGTTTCTGTTGATGTAAAGGCTAATAAAGTAGTGACTGTAGATGTGGTGAATAAAAAGATCCCCGAAAAAGTAACAGGTCAATTCGAAATTGTGAAAGTAGATGCGGAAGATAAAACGAAAGTATTATCAGACGCAGAATTCGAAGTGTATAAAGACAGCAAGAAAGTAGATACGTTACGAACAGATAAAACTGGTAAAGTAATTTCTCAGAAATTAGAACCAGGAACATACACATTAAAAGAAACGAAAGCACCACAAGGATATAAATTGCTAAAAGAAGAAATTGAAGTCGTTGTGGAAGTAAACAAAGTAGTAGAAGTACAAGTAGAAAACGCAAAAGAACTAGGAAGCTTACAAGTAATCAAAAAGGATTCGGAGAGTGGAAAAGTTCTAGCAGGTGCAGAATTTAAACTGAAAAATGAAGCTGGTCAAGTAGTTGGAGAAGCGAAAACAACAAATAAAGACGGTGTTGTGAAATTCGAAAGCTTAGTGCCAGGAAAGTACACGTTAGAGGAAACGAAAGCGCCGGAAGGTTATAAAGCGCTAGAAGTGACAGTAGAAGTGAACGTTGTAGCGAACGAAGTAGTAAAACAAGAAGTCATGAATGAAAAAGTAATGGGTCAATTCGAAATCGTGAAAGTAGATGCGAATGATAAAACGAAATTGTTATCAGGTGCAGAATTCGAAGTGTATAAAGATGGTAAAAAGGTAGCGGAACTGAAAACAGATGAGAGTGGAAAAGTGATGTCACCGAAATTACCGCTAGGTGAATACACAGTGAAAGAAACGAAAGCACCAGCGGGCTACAAACTTTCAAATAAAGAATGGAAAGTAACAATTCAAAATGAGAAAAAAGTAGTAAAAGTAGAGGCAGAAAACGAAAAAATCTTAGGTTCTCTACAAATTATTAAAATGGATGATAAAGATCAAACGAAACGCTTAGCAGGCGCAGAATTTACATTGAAAGATGCGAAAGGAAATGTTGTAAAAGAAGGAATTACAACAGATAAGTCTGGAACGGTTAAAGTAGACGGACTTGTGCCAGGTGAATATACGTTAGAAGAAACAAAAGCACCAGAAGGTTATGAGTTAACAAAACAAATAATTCATGTAACAGTTGACGGTGAAAAAGTTATTGATGTAAAAGTAACGAACGGTAAGAGCCTTGGTCAATTCGAAATTGTAAAAGTAGATGCGGAAGATAAAACGAAAGTATTATCAGACGCAGAATTTGAAGTGTATAAAGATGGTAAGAAAGTAGATACATTACGAACAGATAAAACTGGTAAAGTAATTTCTCAGAAATTAGAACCAGGAAAGTACACATTAAAAGAAATGAAAGCACCACAAGGATATAAACTACTAAAAGAAGAAATTGAAGTCGTTGTGGAAGCAAATAAAGTAGTAGAAGTACAAATAGAAAACGCAAAAGAACTAGGAAGCTTACAAGTAATCAAAAAGGATGCAGAGAGTGGAAAAGTTCTAGAAGGTGCGGAATTTAAATTAAAGAACGAAGCTGGTCAAGTAGTTGGAGAAGCGAAAACAACGAGTAAAGACGGTGTTGTGAAATTCGAAAGCTTAGTGCCAGGAAAGTATACGTTAGAAGAAACGAAAGCACCAGAAGGTTATAGAGCGTTAGAAGTAACAGTAGAAGTAAATGTTGTAGCAAATGAAGTAGTAAAACAAGAAGTTATGAATGAAAAAGTGAAAGAAGAAATTACAGGTCAATTAGAAATTACAAAGGTAGACGCTAATAATACAAATAAAATATTAGCAGGCGCAGTGTTTGAAATTTGGAAAGACGAAACAAAAATTGACACATTAACAACAAATAAGAGCGGTAAAGCAATTTCTCAGAAGTTAGAACCAGGAGATTATATTTTAAAAGAAATCCAAGCGCCAGAAGGATATACTTTATCCGATAAGGAAATGAAATTTACGATTTCTAATGAAAAAATTGAATTTGTAAAACTTCAAATTACAAATAAAAAAGATACAGAAAAAGGTCCGGAAAAACCAGGTGAAGGAACAGAAAAACCAGGTGAAGGAACAGAAAAACCAGGTGAAGGAACAGAGAAGCCAGGTGAGGGAGTAGAAAAACCTAATTTACCAGAAAAAGGACAAGGTTCTTCTAATAATCAACAACTTCCAGCTACAGGACACAATACGAATTACGTTCCATTCATCGGTTTTATGCTTCTGTTACTAGGAATACGTTTAAGATTCATGGCTAAAAATAGTTAACGGATGTATAAAAGGCATCAGAGATATATAATCTCTGATGCCTTTTAAGTGAATACAGATAAAATGAAAATATCTATATGGAATGATAAATATGTTAAGCTTCAATTACGCTAAGCATTCTGTTTATAAATGCAGCTGCGTGAGCACGTTGTGATGGTCCTTTTGGTACGAATTGATTAAATTCATTACCTTTTACAATTCCATATCCATACACTCTTTGTACTTCTTCTTTAGCGTAAATTAAGTTTTGGTCTACGAATGGTAGTTCAACTTGTTTTGCAAAAATACCAGCGTGTTTTAGAGAACGATCGATCATAATAACAGCTTCTTCGCGTGTAATTGTAGTATTTGGATCAAATGTATTATCACCACGTCCGCGGATTATGCCTGCGCTTGCTGCACGATTAATACCGTCTCTTAAAGATGGGTGTACTTGTTCTAAGTCTGTGAAATTAGCATTTCCACTTGGTAATTGTAAAGCACGAGTAATTAATGTAGCAAATTCAGCACGCGTTACAAGACGTTCTGGGAAGTACTTGCCGTTCCCTTCTCCTTGCATAATGCCTCTAGCTGCTAATTGACGAATGTCTTGTTCATACCATCCACCTGTAATGTCATCAGTTACGGGATTTTTTTGGTTTTCCTTATAGTATGTTTCAGTTCCTTTTAAGAAAGCATCCCATTGTCCGCGTTGAATCATAAACGCAGGGCAGTTTTTTCCTGACCAAAATTGGTGTTTTTGGACCTTATCTAGAGAAATATTTAAGTCGTTCATTAAATAAGCTGCCAATTTACGCGCATTTTCTACCGCTTTTTCATAGTTTCCATCTTGATTAACGGCAATTTCAATTCCGATAGATTCATAGTTTCCAGTTTTATTTCCAGCATGCCATCCAACTTCATTTACTGGAAGATGTTGATAAATTTCTTTATCATCTACTGTGAAATGCCAAGATGCAGCGCGATCAGCTGTTCCGCGTGCTTGATTATCTAAGAATTTTGCATGATTCAGAGCATTAGCACCTTTCGCTGTATTAGCCGTTTCGTGAATCGTAATATATTTAGGCACCATCGGGTAGCCAGGGCGAATATCGTCATTTCCTTTTGGGACAATCATTTCTTTAAATGTAACGCCATAAATATTGTTTGTTTGTAGAGCTTCTGGCGATCTCAATAAACTATTTTTAGCAGTACGACTGTTTTTTAATAATGAAGCTTTTGTACCTTCAAATGTAGCAGAAGGTGCATAAATCCATTTTGCTGTTTCATTTATTTGGACTTTAAACCAATTTCCAGCTTGTTCAGTAGGAGTTATGACTTGTGGCTCTAGTTTTCCTTCTTCTTTAAACGATTGGAACGGAAGTGCATGTATGGAAGCTTCTTCTTTTACGATTAATTTTTGGTTAGATAGTTTATGAATCTCTTGAACTTCTAAGCTATTATCATTGTTATCTATCCATCCAGCGCCAGTTGACGTGGTTATGTAATAAGCATTTCCTTTTTTCTTTGTCGCCGTTACGACTTGTTCTGTAATCTCGATATTCGATTTGTTTTTTAAATCATTCGCGGTATATAATGAATGTTTTTTTGAAGTGTATAGTAGGAATTGGCCAGTAACCTCGATATCTTCTTCATGAGTACTATGCTCATTAACATGTTCTTTAATACTTTTAAAAACTTGATCCTCCGTATATACTTCGGCGGATTTTTCAGCACTCTCTGCAAATGAATAAGTAGGTGCAAGAACAGTTTGTAATGCAAGAGAGAGAGTTAAAACACTATAAAATTTCTTTTTCATATTTGTTTTTAACACATTAGATTGTGGAATCTAGTGTTAACAGTCCTCCTTTTTATATTGTATTTTCACTATGTATCGATTTTAACACTAATAAATTTTAACAAGAGAAAATCATGATGTCTATATACATGAGCAATATTCATAAAAAGAATTATTTGAAAAAATGTAAGAGAAACAGGTAAAACCTTCTGTATTGACCTGTAAACGCCCTTCAAGTAAACTAAAGAGAGTTTGCAAATGAAAAGGTGATAATGTTGTTAATTTCAATTAAAACGTTACAAGATGATCGTTTTTTACGTCCGCTACAAAATATTGGCGGCTTATTTTTTGAAGATAGTACGATTGGATTTGAACAAGAGGAAGCAAATCTGATTGTTGATATACACATTGAGGATAATGTGAAAGCATCCGCTCAATTAACGGATGTTAGCACAGGAAATGTGTATGAAGAAACATTCTCGAAAGATTTATCTGCTTTCACAGATGAAAAAGAGCGTATGAAGCAAGTGAAACACGTTGTTTCTTATGTATATCTTTCTGTTCTTCAGCAGTTAACTGGTATTGAACAAAGCTGGGGTATTTTAACGGGAGTACGTCCGACGAAACTTCTTCACAAAATGCTTCAAAATGGTATGTCAAAAGAAGAAGCGCATCAAGAACTTCGTGAAAGTTATTTAATTCATGAAGAGAAAATTGAACTTCTTCAGCGCATTGTTGATTGCCAATTAGCAGTTGTTCCGGATTTATACCGTTTGAAAGAAGAAGTAAGTATTTATATCGGTATTCCGTTCTGCCCAACGAAATGTGCATACTGTACATTCCCGGCTTATGCAATTAATGGACGCCAAGGATCTGTTGATTCGTTCTTAGGTGGTTTACATTATGAAGTTCGTGAAATTGGTAAGTTTTTAAAAGAAAAAGGTGTAAAAGTTACGACGATTTATTACGGCGGCGGTACACCTACAAGTATTACAGCAGAAGAGATGGATATGCTGTATGAAGAAATGTATGAAGCGTTCCCAGATGTGAAAAATGTGCGTGAAGTAACAGTTGAGGCAGGTCGCCCAGATACGATTACTCCAGCAAAGCTAGAAGTGTTAAATAAATGGAACATTGACCGTATTAGTATTAATCCACAGTCATACCATCAAGAGACACTAAAAGCAATTGGACGTCATCATACTGTAGAAGAAACAATTGAGAAATACCATTTAGCTCGTGAAATGGGAATGAACAATATTAATATGGACTTAATTATTGGTCTTCCTGGTGAAGGGTTAGATATCTTCAAGCATACGTTAGATGAAACAGAAAAGTTAATGCCAGAATCATTAACAGTTCATACGTTATCATTTAAACGTGCTTCTGAAATGACGCAAAACAAACGTAAATATAAAGTAGCAGGTCGCGAAGAAATTACAGCGATGATGCACGAAGCAGAAGAGTGGACGCAAAAGCATAATTACGTACCATATTACCTATATCGTCAAAAGAATATTTTAGGTAACTTAGAGAATGTTGGTTATGCAATGCCGACGCAAGAAAGTATTTACAACATTGTCATTATGGAAGAAGTACAATCAATTATCGGACTTGGTTGTGGTGCATCAAGTAAATTTGTTCACCCGAAGACGGGAGCAATTACGCACTTTGCGAATCCGAAAGATCCAAAATCATATAATGATGGCTTTGTGAAATATACAGAAGATAAACTGAAAATTTTAGAAGAGCTATTTGCATAAGAAGAAAGAGGTTGTTCCGAGTGGGAACAACCTCTTTTTTATCCTGCAGTAACGGGCGGTCCGATTATATCTTGTCAGTTTTTGTCGGTAAGTTGATATATTCGAAAAATCGCTGATATAAATTGAGTTGTGGTTGATATATTTTGAAAATCGCTGATATATTTCAAGTTACGGTCGATATATCTGGAAAATCGCCGATATAATTTCATTTAGCGTCTAGCGGTACCGTATGTAAAACTATGTCGATAATAATCAGAAAAATTAGTCAAATCATTAGAGGACAATGTCTACTTATGGACGAAATGATAGATTTATGAAAGAGAAAAGGGGGAAATTGTTGGCATGTATATGACGATAGGGAGAATTTTTGATTTATCAGTTGGTAAGTATCCAAATAAAGAGGCGTTAGTGGAACCTGAAAAAAATATTCGCTGGACGTATAAACAGTGGGATGAACAAATAAATAAAACGGCACACGCTCTATTAGAAGAAGGGGTAAGAAAGGGAGATACGGTATCTGTTTACTTATATAATTGCCATGAATTTGTAAACGTTTACTTAGCCTGTGCGAAAATTGGAGCGATTTTTAACCCGATTAACTTCCGCTTAAAGGCGAAAGAAGTATCTTATATTCTTCAGGACGCATCCTCGAAAGTCGTTGTCTTTGAAAAAGCAGTTGAGTCAACTGTTGCTATAATTGAAAGAGATTTTCCAAATACATCTTTTTGGTCTATAGAAAACGATAAACCTTCCTATGCAAGTTCCTACCATGAAAAAGTGAATGAAGCATCTTCTGAGAAAGTAAATATCGAAATTGATGAAATGGATTATTGTTCAATGCTTTATACGAGCGGTACGACTGGGCATCCGAAAGGCGTATTACATCGTCATCGCGAAATGACTGAGCATAGTATGATTTGTACGTATTTCCTTAAATATAATAGAGATAGTGTTGGGCTTGTTGTTGCGCCTTTATATCACTGTGGTGAATTAAATGCCGGAATCATACCACGCATTCAAGTTGGCGGAAAGAATGTTATTTTGCATCATTTTGATACAGAAACAGTATTACATACGATTCAAGAAGAAAAGATTACGACGTTCTTTGCAGCGCCGACGATGTGGAATATGTTGTTGCAAAAAGATTTAGCTCAGTATGATTTAACGTCAATGAAAATCGGTATATATGGCGGAGCAGCAATGGCACCGGCGTTAGTGAAGGAATGTAAAGAACGTCTTTATATTGATCTTGTTCAAATATACGGAATGACAGAAATGGGGCCAGTTGTTGCGTTTCTCGTAGAGGAGGATCAAATTACGAAAGCTGGTTCAGCAGGCACGCCATGTTTTAGCCATGAAGTTCGTATTGTGAAACCGAACGAGGATGCACCGGCAGAACCAGATGATGTATTACCTCCTTATGAAGTGGGAGAAATTATTTTACGCGGCCCAACTATGATGGCTGGCTATCATAATCGTGAAGAAGCGAATAAAAAATCGATGTATAAAGGATGGTATCATTCTGGTGATCTAGGCTATTTTGATAAAGACGGTTATTTATTCGTTGCTGATCGCGTTGATGATATGGTAATTAGCGGTGGCGTAAATATTTATCCTCGTGAAATTGAAGATTTCCTTCATAGTCATCCAGGTATATTAGATGTGGCGGTACTTGGTGAGCCAGATGAATTATGGGGAGAGCGTGTTGTGGCAGTTATTGTGAAGAAAGATGAAACAATAACTGAAGCTGATTTAGAAACGTATTGCAAAGAAAGTGATGAACTAGCAGATTATAAACGTCCGCGTCATTATTTATTTGTAGATGAACTCCCTCGTAATGCGAGTGGGAAGTTGCAGAAGTTTGTACTGAGGGAGTCGTTGAAAGGTGCGAAAAAATAGAAAATGCAGGATGCCCCATATCTATGGGGTATCCTGCATTCTTCTGTATTAAACAGAAGAAACAATATCTTTGTTAATTCTCATTTCCTCTTGGTGAAGGTTAATTAGCGCATTTGAAATAAGGTGGAAACACAAAGTGAATGTAATACAAAAAGAAAAGACACCCTAAGGTGCCTTTCTCCGACTTGAACCATTTCATTTCATACGAATCGGAATCTATCCGTATTACCATTACCCCTTTGTTATGAGTGTAAACACACACTATAAAGCAGAATCGTCTATATACACTAGATTGTTAGTTCACAAAAGACAAGAGATTTGAGATCAATATCGAAGTGACGCCACATCCCCTATAATAATTGATATGTTACGCCTTTTAAAAGAATCTGCTTTATAGAACGTGCCCACAAGTTATATTTTACTACATGTAATATTCATTTAGTGTATTTTTGATGAATATGTATAATTACATAAACTGTATGAAAAAAAAGAGAGTATACTCTAATATTGTGTAATAAAGATGAAGCCCGCCTACGAATAGGGGGCTTTTCTTACTTTTTATAAATATTTATTCCAATTATATTATCAGATGAGTCTAAACGAATATAAACGTCAGCTGATAAAAGGTGTGCATTATATATTCGTTGTTTATATGTTGATATCTCGAAGCGTTTTCCATTTAATTCACATTCTAGAATAATCATATCGCCATGTTCTTTCCAAGTTATTAATTTAGCAGTTGTATTCATATAAACCTCCTCTGAATCATTTTATGAAAATTAATAGAGATAGTGTGAGAAAGGAGTTTATATAACAAAAAAAGACACCTTAAGTGTCTTCTTTGATTACTATAAAAGTCGTTGAATAAAATAGGTTTCTATTTTTATTTGCGTGAAAAGCCTTCTTCATCAAGGTATTCCGCAGCTTCTGGATAAGAGTTGAATGTACCGTCTAAGTTTACACCAGCGTACACGTTCCACATGTCATCCTCTGAAATAAGAGTAAGAATATGACCATCTTCGTTCTGCCATTCTTCTTCTTTCGCAGGTTCTACAGGTGCTACTACTTCTTCTTGTGATAGAAGGTCAATTGATTTCTCAATTACTGAACGTAACTCCTCTGCTGAAAACTCACGGATGTTAACCATGCCTTTATCATCTGTTTTATAACCTTTAATACCGCTTGCATATACAAATCCATTTCCATTTGGGTGTAAATGAAATACAACGTTCTTTTTATCTAAACGACTTTCTTCAAAGTGGAAGTTTACACGTTTTAATGATACGTTCTTTCTTTCTAGTTCTGGGAAAGATTCAATAATCGATAATTTTTCTTCAAAAGTTAGCATAGTGCCTCCAAGTATATAGTAAAAGATTTAATTTGTTCATTATAGCATAGTTGCAATTGTTTCCAAAGATAAGGGGAAAACTTTTCGTTGAATACGTTTACGTCACGAGAATGTAAAAAGTGAGCTAACGAATGTATCTTTTTAGGTGTACAATGGAACATGGACTTTATACAAAGGTGGTTTTTTTATGTTTCAAAAAATAGCAAAGGAATGTTTAGCAGGATTTACTGTTGCGATTGTTGCGTTACCACTTGCGATTGCATTTGGTATTGCCGCGACAGGAACGTCTGAGGGAGCGCTTGTTGGATTGTATGGTGCGATTTTTGCAGGTTTATTCGCAGCGTTATTTGGCGGGACACCTGGGCAAGTAACAGGACCAACTGGACCAATTACCGTTATTGCAACAGGAGTTATTGCGACGCACGGGTTAGAGGCAAGTTTTATTGCCTTTATGATGGCAGGGTTATTTCAAATTTTATTCGGTGTATGTAAGCTCGGTTCTTACGTTCGATATATTCCGTATCCTGTCGTTTCGGGATTTATGAATGGTATTGCATTAATCATTATTTTAGGCGAAATAAAGCACGTACAAAATAGTTTTTTACTTGTTGTGTTAACGATTATTGTAATGATTGTTTCTGGTAAATGGATTAAGGCGATTCCGTCTAGTTTAGTAGCACTAGTCGGTGTGACAGCTTTGCTTCCTTTATTTTCTTCCTTACTCGAAGGACTTACAGTAAAGTTACCGATTATCGGAAATCTTTCACTAAATAAAGTAATTGAAAAGATTGGAACCATTCCAGAAGCGATGCCTACGCTTCATATTCCATCTTTAAGTGGAACAGGAATAGCAGCACTTATTTTGCCAGCGCTTAGTATTGCTTTATTAGGATCGATTGACTCGTTGTTAACATCGGTTGTAATGGACAATGTGACAGGTACACGTCATAAAAGTAATAAAGAACTGGTCGGACAAGGTATCGGTAATATGATGAGCGGATTGTTTGGCGGATTAGCAGGTGCAGGTGCGACTGTAAGGTCTATCGTGAATATAAGAAGTGGCGGTAAAACGGCACTTTCGGCATGTATGCATAGTGTTATCTTATTTATTTTTATTATGGGTCTTGGTTCGGTCGTACAATATATTCCACTTGCTGTATTATCAGGTATTTTAATTTTAACTGGTATTGGAATGTTCGATTGGGGAAGCATGAAAAAGATGCATGTCGCTCCTAAAGGTGATGTCGTTGTTATGCTCGTAACGATGATTGTAACGGTGAAGTTCGATTTAATGATTGCTGTTGCATTCGGTATTATTCTTTCGTTCATCATATATATGGTGAAATGTAAAGAACGCAAAACTTCTATCGTAAAAGAAAAAGAAGAAACGTACACAATTCAAGGACCGCTCTCTTTCCTATCAGTAGATCGTATTTTCTCTACTTTACAAGATGTGAAGTCACCGGTTGTTTTACGTATGAAAGATGTGCGTTATATGGATGTATCAGGAGCTATGGCATTATTAAATTTTGTTGAGCAATCAAATAAAGTAGGAGCAAGTGTAAAGCTTGAGCAAGTACATCCGAGTATTGAAAAAACAATCGCAGTAATGGCAAGCGATGAACAGAAAGAGCAATTGAAAATTTTAAGTGTTTAGATGGTAATTAGAATATCTCACAATCTTACATAAATTATAATGTAGAGTTGTGGGATATTTTTATAATGTTTTTAGTAATATGTATCGCAGTGATAGGGAGGAAGGGCTCTTTTTGCGTAACAGAAACGGTTATAGTGTGTACACATATAATGGAAGGAATTAGAAAAAATATTGTGAAGAGACAGGCTTAAATGGGTTCTCTTTTCTATTTTGAAAAAAAAACCAAGTATTCAACCTATAATAAATTTGTTATGATAACCAATGGGATAAAGTGAATTCCTATCGTTTAAAACAATATGTTTGAGAGTATATGTATAAAAGAAAAGAGAAAAAATATGAATAAAACATTTGTAAAAGGAGCAGCAATTTTAACCATTACAACTTTTTTGTCGAAATTGCTTGGTAGTTTTTTTCAAATTCCATTACAAAATATTGCAGGAGATGAAGTGCTCGGTATTTTCCGCCTTGTTTTTCCTGTATATATGATTGCTCTTACATTATCGGTAGCCGGAGTTCCACTTGCAATTTCGAAATTAATTGCAGAGTTGAACGAAAAAAATAAGCAAAAGGAAATTCCGAAATTATTTACATCAGCGTCAATTATAGGGATAGCATTTGGCGTTTTCGGCTGTTTAGTCATTGTATTATTTTCTATTGAAATTGCAAATATGCTTGGTGGACAAGAAACTAGAATGCCGTTGCTTATTACTTCATTAGCATTACTCATTGCGCCATATATGGCGGTGTATAGAGGGTATTTTCAAGGTTTCGGTGATATGAAACCAACAGGGGTATCACAGGTCATTGAGCAATTTGTACGTGTGTTTTTTATGTTAATAATTGCTTACATACTAGTATCATGGGATAAGAGTAATACTGTTATTACTAGTGGTGCGATGGTCGGCTCTTTTCTTGGAGTCATTAGTTCGCTTATATATTTGCGTATAAAATATAATAGAAGTCCATACTACAATAAAAGCAATTCCTATTCGCTCCGAGATTTAAGAGAAAACGGCAAAAAGATATTGCGGGTATCGATCCCAATCGCTATTGGAGCTTTATCAATGCCACTTTTAAATTTAGTAGACTCGCTTACAATACCGCATGTATTACAAGGATCATCAACAGAAATTCAAGAACAATTTGGAATATACAGTCGCGGTTTTGCATTCACGCAAATAATTGTTATTTTTGCAAGCGCAATTGTATTTCCGTTAATACCACTCTTAACTTCCGCATTGGCCAAAAGAGATATAAATTTGGCGAAAATAACAATTCAAAATACAAATCGACTAGCGCATGTTTTGACAGCACCGTTAACAATATGGTTGATGGCATTAACAGTACCGTTAAATGTCGGATTGTTCACAGACGTAAAAGGCAGTAGTATGTTAACAGTGATGATTGGCAGTTCGTATTTTACTGCGGTTATGGTATTATCAATAGGTGTTTTACAGGGCATTAACCGTTCTGCACAAGCTGCATGGATTGTTATTGGTGCGAGTTGTGTGAAAGTCGTGTTAAACATAATGTTCGTGCAGAAGTTTGGCATAGATGGAGCGGCGTATAGTACATTAATTACTTACGTATTGATTTGTATTGTAAATCATTTGTATATTCGAAGCTATATTGCCTATTCTATTCATTTAAAAAGCTTTTTTGGTGTGCTAGCAATAGCATGTATTTTGGGACTAGGATTGTATGAATTATGTAATGTGATAAATATTACATCTTCAAGAATTATGACGTTATTATTCAGTGGTATAGCATTAAGTATTACAACCATTTTGTATGGTGTATGTGCTTTGAAATTAAAATGGATATCAATAAACAAAATACCATTTTTGAAAAGATAAATATAGAAATTTAATTTTTTATTATAATTCATATGAACTGATAAAGAGGAAACTATGTAGGGTATCAAGTGTTTAGGTAAGGAATGGGTACTAGTTTATGTTAGATGAAATAAACGGTTACCTAGTTTTGGAGGAGATTTAGGGTGCGTTTAGTCTTATCAGGATATTATGGTTTTTATAATGTTGGAGACGAGGCGATTCTACAATCAACTATTGAATCGTTAAGTAAAGAGAACCCGGATATAGAACTAGTAGTACTATCAAATGATTCTAAATATACAAAGGAAATGTATGGTGTAGAATCGGTAGATCGCTGGGATATAAAAGCTGTTTATCATGCAATCAAAAACAGTGATGGAGTTATTAGCGGTGGCGGGAGCCTTCTTCAAGATCAGACAAGTACGAAGAGTATTCTATATTATACGGGTATTATGGGACTCGCTCGATTATTAAAAAAGCCGTATTATATTTATTCACAAGGAATAGGTCCAATTACAAAAGGATATAATCGTCTATTAGTAAAATGGAACTTGGCAAAAGCTTCCTATGTATCAGTTCGAGATGAGGATTCGTTTTTATATTTAAAAGAACTTGGCATAAAAAACGATATTGAAATTGTTCCAGACCCTGTTTTAACATGGAAACGGACAAAACAATCGGATTGGTTGCAAAAGCATTCGATACATGGAAAAGTAATTGCGGTTAGTGTGCGTTATTGGAATGCAAAAGAAGATTATATAAAAAAATTAGCTGCGGCATTAAAAAAATTAAAGCAAGAAGGATACCAAATTCTATTTGTTCCAATGCATGAGCCATTTGATCAAAAAGCTTCACGTGAAGTAGTAGACTTAATGGGAGAAGAGACGTATATGCTTCCATATAAAATGGATATCGACGAGAAAATATTCATTTTATCACAATGTTCATTACTAATTGGTATGCGTCTTCATGCACTAGTTTTTTCTGCTGTAGCCAAAACTCCAATGGTCGGGATTTCATACGATCCGAAAATTGATTCGTTTTTAAGTCAAGTGAATCAGCCAGTTATAGGAAGTGTGGATGGCGAATGGAGTGCTGAATATTTATATGAAATTGCGAAAAAGCAATTAATGCAACAAGGAACTGTGCAGCAAGAGTTACAATTGACAATAGATGAGCTTCGGTTGCAAGGCAAACAGGCAACAAAGAAACTCATTGATCATATGGAAAAAGGCACTTTATTAAAAAAGTAAAGTGTCTTTTATTTTGTTTTGAATGTAATGAAAATTCAAATTAAAAAACGTTTTATTTTAATTCCTATTTATTATGCTAAAATGATTGTGATTATTATATAATCAAATTTGTGATAATAAATTCGTAGATTACGAGGAGGATAACCTTGAAGACTTTTTCAAAAGGTATAACAGCAGTGGCATTAACGGGATCATTACTTTTAACTCCTATTTCAAGTTATGCGGCAAATGATGATATTACAGGACATATGTTTGAGACGAATATGCGCTCACTTATTACTAAAGGAGTTTTAATGGGGTATGGAGACAATGTATATGCGCCTGATAAATTAGTAACAAGAGCAGAGTTTGCTACATTCATAGCGAGGGCTTTAAATTTACCGAAAGCTGATTCGAATTTCGAGGATGTGCCGAAGACTTACGGTTTATATGATGGTGTAAGTAGAGCATATGGAGCGAAAATTATTAATGGTCGTACGAACGAGACGTTCTCACCAAATGATGTGATTACACGTGAAGAAATGTCGATCATGGTAAAGCGAGCGTTAGACTATAAAAATATTAAAGTAGCTGTAAGTCCGCTTACCTTTACTGATAAAGATAGTATTAACTATAAAGAGCATGTGCAAGTTATGGTGGCTACTCAAATTATTAAAGGGTATCCAGAAGATAATACATTTAGACCACATTTATCAGCTACAAGAGGGATGGCTTCAGCTATGTTGGATCGCATGCTTCAGACGATTGAAAAAAACGGAAATAGCAATCCTGTAGAAACTAAGAAATATGTCGTGACAAATGTAAGAGAAAACGGAACAGAGCAAGAAGTAGAGCGCTATAATACGTATAAAGAAGCGGTTACCGCTGCTCAAAATAAAGGTATGAATGCGGTAAAATACGAGAACGAATTTTTATGGATTAAAGATGGTTTTGCAAGTGCGAAAAGAATAACTGGGCAAAACATCATTAATATTTATGATGAGAATTTAGCAACAGTATATACGTATATTCAGTATGGAACAGAATTGAAAGTGTTAGAAGTTGGCGAAGATCGTGTGAAAGTTCAACTTTCTGGTTTGACAGGTTATGTGAAGAAGAATGAAATCACTTTAATTCCTACCAATGAAATGAAACAGTCGTCTTATTATGTGAAATCAGATGGATATTTATACCATAAATATTATACATATAATACAAGTTCACCTGGATATACAGAATTTAGATATGGTGTGGCACCTTCTTTCATGAAGCAAGGACAGCAAATGTATAGTGTAGATGGAAAGACATTTGGAGACGAAACTTTCTATCAATATTTCAATTATTTATCATTACGTTCGAAAACAGATTATACAGCTGAACAACTAGATAGTTATGTGAAATCGATTAAGCCAGACTCTCCATTAATTGGTTTAGGAAAGAAATTTAAAGAAGTAGAAAGCAAGTATAATGTAAATGCATTATTCTTATATTCATTAGCAATTCATGAAAGTTATTATGGAACAAGCGCTCTTGCAAAAGACAAAAATAATTTATTTGGTTTAAAAGCAACAGACGATAGTCCATATGGTAACGGAGAAGCATTCAATTCAAAAGAAGATTGTATTGAACATGCAGCAAAATTATACATGAATGAAGGATATTTAAATCCAGGACATTGGCGTTATACAGCAACATATACAGGTGATAAAGCTGCTGGTTTAAATGCGAAATATGCATCTGATGCGAACTGGGGTAAAAAAGTAGCGGGGCATATGAACCGTTTTGATTCTTATTTAGGTAAAAAAGAATACAACAAGTACAAACTTGCACGTGTGATGAATAACGTGGAAGTGAAAAAGAATCCTAGTATATCAAATGAGCGACTGTATCGTTTAAATACAAATGTAGTTGTCACAGTTACTGGTGAAGAGATAATAAATGGAAAAGCGTGGGTTAAAGTTATTTCAGATAATCCTACTGTAACAGAAGCGTATATTGCAAAAGAAAGTTTAGAATACGTAAAACATTAATTAAATAAAAAAGAAGGTGCTACTAATATTTCGTAGCACCTTCTTTTTATTCAATTTCAAAATCAACAATGATATAAGCGAGTATAACAACGAAGAAAATACTAACGGCTGGTGCTGTTAATACGTGGCCAGACATAAAGCCAATGCCAAGTGATAGAATGAGTGTGCTCGCTAATAGCATATACTTTACGCTCATGATTTTCTTAAAGTTTGTGATCATGCGGATGAATAATTTAATACCAAAGTATAGAAGTGGTATTAAGTAAATAAGGAAACCGACAATTCCAAATGCGAAAAATAGGTCATGGAAGTCCATTTCAATTAATTTAATTTTATCTGTGTAGTTACCAGCGTAACCCATTCCGAATAGTTTTTGTGAAAGCGGTGCGTCTTTATAGTATTGTTTGTATGTTTTTAAGAATTTGTCGCGATCACTGTAAATTAAACTTTTTACTTCAGAATCTGTAAGTTCACCTTTTGCATGTTTTTTTGCATCTTCTGGATCTGCTTTAATTACTTTTCCTTCTTTTCGATCTTTCTCTTCTTGTACTGATTTTTTGTATTCGTATATTTGCATGTGAATGCCCATATTTTTTGCGATAGGAGTATGCGGTGTAAGAGCAATTAAACCTCCTAGTATAACTGCGACAACAACGGTATTTACAATATGTGTGAATCCTTTTCCTTCTTTTTTACGATTTATCATATATTCAATGAATGAGAAGAAAAGTGCTACGCCTAATGTAATAACAATTGCGCCATATCCGACTTTCGTTCCGACCATAATACTTGCATACATCGCAAGTATTGTTGGAATCCAGTAATATATTTTCGAGAAAGAAGTTGTTTTATGAATCGAATATAAGACAATGATTGGGAACATAATGGCGAAAAGAGAACTTAAATCATTTCCAGCGAAGAACCAACCTCTTGAACCGATTTTTGAGTGAGGATAGCTTGGGAAATCCGTTCCAGTTTGCATTGCGACAATCATTGTAATGCTTAAAATTAAAGTTGCATATAAGAAATATGTAATGATTTTATGAAATACATACTCTTTATTTTTTAGCTCTTTAAAGGCGATAATATATCCAAACAGTAGCACAATTGGATATACGCTCTTTAAGATGAATTTAACTTCTTCTCCAAATGAAACTGGAGATTTAACCATCATATTATTTACAAGACCGATTGCGAGTGCGATTCCGAGTAAGCATAAATAGAGGATGTACTTTTTCGCATCTTGTTGTTTGTGATGAAGAAGTAGGTACCCTAATGCAAGAAGCATAAAGACGAAACGGACTACAACTCCAACTGTTGCGCTCATGTGTAGTATATAGATTGAAAAAGATGTTAATAAATCTAAAATTGGTTGAAACACAATGAATAGCAATAGGAAATGTGGGAAGTAGTTATCCGTTTGTTTCAACTTATTAACCATATGTTCCTCCAGTTCTTCATTCCTTTATTACAACACCCAAAAGATGGGTATAAAGCCTTTTTTACATAGTAAGGCGAATGAATTTCAATATTTGTTTTTTATCAAACTTAAGAATACACCATTTCATTGTAATGGTAAATAGATGAAAAGCATGGATAAACCAACTTTAATTTCTATATTTTTCAACGGAATTGTATGTTTTATACGGTATATGTACAAATTGCGAGATTATTAGACAGAAAATTGAGAAAAAAGAAGGATTTTTCAGTGGTTTTCTATAATTATATAAGTATAATCTTTATGGAGAAAAGACCTGCGGTAGTATGTCAACTGAAAAATAATATCTTTTGAAGTTATCAAAGGACAAATTGCTTAAAAAAGACATCACGAAACTAGACCAGTATTTTATGTAAAA
>NZ_JAKUFX010000032.1:0-46431 GCF_022663635.1 Bacillus cereus group sp. BfR-BA-01356
TCGTTTATATATAAATCAGCGAGGTAAGGATACTATTCCAGATTTGTTTGTGCGTGTTTATAAGAATGGTGAGAGAAAAAGATTGAACAAGAGTGTATTTAATTATTGGTGCGACATATTTGCTAAGATGCTGAATGAAAAGGAAGGGAAGGAATTTAAAATGAATCCTCACTGTTTCCGTCACAGCAGATTAGACAATTTAAAAGTACAGGGAGTGCCGTTAGAAAAATTAAAATCACTCGCTAATCATTCTGACATTTCCACAACTGAATCTTATTTGAAAGATAGAAGTGAGGAAGATATTGCAGAAATATTTGGAATGGACCCAAGTTATTTTGCAGCGTAAAGGAGCATAATTATGCTCCTTTTTATTTTGAGATGGGGTGATTAAAGTGGAAGGATTACAAGATGTAAAAAATGATGTACAAGAAATGAATCAAGAAATCAAAGAAATAAGGTTTGATATCAAAAGCTTGGAAATGCGTACAACCGGTAACGAGAAAGATATTGATAATATCAATAAACAACTAGATAAAATCAGCGCCAATACTACTTGGATTTTACGACTTGTTTTCGGTGGAATTGTTGGAGCAGCTCTCACTTTCTTTTTGAAGGGAGGTGGTATGTAATGTTTGAAATTACTGTAATGATTGGAATTGTAGTTGGTCTTTCACAGATTGGAAAAACAATTGGATTACAAACAAAATATGTTCCGTTACTAAATTTAACGCTTGGCATTATGCTAGGCGTTTTATTTATGGCCGGAGATATCAAAACAAATGTATTCCAGGGAATCATCATTGGACTATCAGCAAGTGGATTATTTGACCATACAAAAATTATAAAAAAGGATGTTGATGCTAAATGAAAAAGACAATGAAACATATTACTTCGTTCCTTATGATTCTAGTACTTGCTGCTTCTTTTGCTACAAGTGCTTTTGCTGATCGAACACTTATTATTCCTGATTTACCAAAACAACCATACCGTTATGGTGTAGGCGCTTATGAGGGCGTTGTAGCACATTCTACAGCAACTCCAGAAGCTCCAGCTATTAATATTCAAAAATATGAGTCTCGAACATGGAGAAATGCATTTGTTCACTATGCAGTCGATTGGGACGAAACAATCCAAATTGCTGATACAAAATACATTGCTTATGGTGGCGGTCCTGCTGCTAATAAACGATTTGTACATGTAGAGTTATGCGAAACAGCGGACTATACAAAATTCAAACGCAGCTATGACAAATATGTTAAGTTACTAGCTAAAATCTTACGTGACCGTGGGTTATCTGTAGAAAAAGGATTATGGACACATAGTGATGTAACTCATTACCTTGGTGGTACAGATCATGAAGATCCAATTGATTACTTAAAGTCTCACGGCGTTTCAGAAGCTCAATTTAGAGCAGACGTACAACGAGCATACAATAATTCTAGCGTAGATGTTTCTGTACCTGAAAAGCCATCTAAACCAGCAGAAGTACCCACAGCAGTAACAGACGGTATCGCCTATATTGAAGGTTACAACGTTAACTTACGTAAAGGACCAGGTACAAGCTATTCTAAAATTCGTCAACTTAACAAACCAGAATCTTATATTGTGTGGGCGGAAAAGGATGGTTGGTTAAATCTTGGTGGAGATCAGTGGATTAAGAACGATCCATCGTATGTAAAATTTAATAAGAAAAGCACAGTAGATTCTTCTATTGTTGGAAAGCGTGTTGTTTCTAAAGTTAACAATCTACGTTTCTATGATACTCCATCTTGGCAGGATAAAGATGTTGCTGGCTCTGTAGATGCTGGATTAGGATTTACAATTGATGCAAAAGTAAATGTAAATGGTTCACCGCAATATAAAGTACACAATAGCAAAGGTAAAACATACTATATCACAGCAAGTGAAGCTTATGTGTATGTAAAGTAAGTTAAAACAAATGGTGGCGTAGTCTCATTAGTAGTTCATGGAGCATTTATTTTATTTCGAGCTGGAATGGCAGCTAGTATCTATGAGCAAGAAAAATATAGAAAAAAACAAATAAAAAAAGGGTACGTTAATCAAATAACGTATCCTTTTTCTTATAAAATACGAGGTATGTATAGCAATGACCCAATACAATGTTTAAATATATTCATACTTTGTGAGTGACCCCCAAAAAAGGAAGAGTTGCTGTACTCCTTTAAAAAATACCATTTCCGTCATATTCTCCTGTGATTTCCAACTCTGCTTCATGTACAGCTGAATCATCTTCAGGATTTTCTTCATCTACATACTTTCTACACTTTGCATATAACCAAATATTCATAGGACGGTTATTTACAACCTCAAGTTCATCAAAATCAAAGTCCGCATGCCTATCTAAATAATCTTCAATGATTTTTTGTAAATCTTCTTCATTAATCTCTATTTTTCGTTCTACAAATCCTTCTTTGCTATAATATTTGACCGGATATACATCACGCATCGTTTATCTCCTCCTATTTATCTTTATACAAAGGCGGAGCATACCTCATGAGTAGTAAGGATGTGCTCCATTCAGAAAGTGTGCGGTTTAGATAACTCTACTTGGATTGTTGAACAAATAAGAACCGCATATTCATCATAACATACAGTAGGAAAACGAACATTCCCCCTTTTTTTGGGGGGACTTTTGTTAGGCCATCCTAACAAAAATAAAGAGATGAATTATATTAATTATGATAGTAAAATATGTACGCTGAAGTTGGGGTCCAAACTCTTACTTTTTTGCTCATTTATAACCTGTATTTAAGGGGTTTTAATTTTTTAAAATTTGTTAGGGCGGGCTGACACTTTTACCCTAACATTTTTTCATAGTAAAAAAATGTCCAAAAACAAAATAATTACTCCTAATAATAAATAGCTCCGTTTTTAACGGAGCTACATCCAAAAGTCATCATAATGTACATCTTTGTTAGTTAATTTTTTCAATGCTTTTATAATCTTTTGTGCATTTTTCATGGTTGGCGAAAATTTATCTCCTTGGCATACACGACTAATAGTCGATTTACTTACTCCGCTTCTTTCCGCTAATTCCTGTTGAGTAATTTTGTTTTTCTCCAGAAAATTGGAGAGCTTCGACTTTCTCCCTTTACCAGAAATAAGCCATCCCATTTTATCACTCCTGTTTTAAGTTCTTAGTACAAGAGTGGTCAAAGATTTCATTTTTTAAACATCCCGAAAATAGGAATCTTAAACATTATGAAAATCTCCGTTTTAACAAAGATAACTTTTTCCCAGGTTCTGTGGCGTAATGCTGCATGTAGTCAGACATCAAAATGTTAATTAGTTTATCAGCGGTATAACCATGCATAGGAAATGTGTGAGCCATATCCGAAAAAAAGACTTCAATCCTTCTCAATGTCCTTCTATCAATCTTCACGTCAATTGTTCCGTATCGTTCATCGTTTTCATTAAATTCTAATTCATAGTCTGTATAGTGTTTCTTACTCTCTAGAATTTGGTATAGCTGCTCCATACTATTCTTGGATCTTATATGTTCCAGGAAGTCCTCCACGAGTATCTCAGCTAAATCACTTGCATTACATTCATAATCCTCTTCTTCCATATCCTCAATGATAATATTCATCCGGAATAAGTAAATCTTGAGCATCTTTACTTCAAATCGGTATTTCTCTTTTAAGGTCCATTCAATTTTCGTTCGTTCCCACCAACTGTTAGCGCTCATAAGTTGTATTTCTTTAGTCATAACGTCGTATTTACTATACATGCTGTCACCTCACATTGTGCGTAATGCAAAACAAAGGATACGTGTTGCTGCTGCTCGTTGTGACACTCCCCATTCGATTGCTAATTGGACAAGCTTAGAGTGCGCTCCTTGCTCCAATTTCGCGTGAATGTACTTTTTGGTGTCTTTATATTCGTATGCATGTATTTCGCGTATATAATCGATTTTGAGATGTTCTGTGATTAATTTGGACATATATTGTGTGGTGGTTATTCCTTCTTTAAAGGCTGAGGATCTTATTAACTGTCGTTGAATTTCATTTACTGGAATTTTTATATCTTTCTTTTTATCTGATCGGGTTTTACGAGGTTGTTGGTTTGTTATTGTAGTAGATTGTTTTCGTTCGAACATAGGGTTGATTACACTCATGAAGCTCCCCTCTTTCGAAAAATCACCCCTTCCCTCTCTTTTATCTCAGGGCCACTTTTCCAAAATTCCATCATTCCATGAAAAAGCGTTGAGAGAGAGGGAGGAGTGGTATTTTCTTTAAATAATTATTTACCAGCTACCATTATTGATGTTATTAATCAAATCCATAGCATTATCAACAGCATCTTCAGAAGGTTTTTCTTCTACTCCTTCATCGTTCTGTATGCCATGAGTATTTATATTGATTAGTAACTTCTTAACTAATTGAAGTGGATCTTCTTCTCCTGCAACTTCAGCAAGTACCTGGTACATTTCTAATCTCTTTTTAATCTGCTTATTTACGTAACCTTTTTGGCCTTTTCCCTGTTCCTCTAATCGAGTTACAAAGTTATAAAGAACCTTATCGTTATTAGGGTTAAGCTCAATTTGCAGCTTTTTCTTTTGTAAGTTTGTCAAAAACATCACATCCTAAATAGTAGTATCCTAATAGGTTAGCTTCTTGACCATTTTCTAGAACCGCAAATGTAGGGAATTGCTCTTTTTTCTTTTCAATTCGCTTCTGATGTAGAGCAGCCATTCCACCAGTCCATACAATTTTATCGTATACAGCTAAGTTGAACTTCTGAGAAACTTCACGTAGTGCTGCTTCGAAATGGCGTTGTAATTCGGCATCAACCTTTTCTGCTACGTCCTTATGTGTATATAAGTCATATAGAGAGCCGTTGTACTTATAACCATTCTCTAAAATATAATGCATGTTAGAAACGCTTAGATCAGGAGTTTCTCCGATATTATCGCGAACAATTTGTTCAATAGCCATGAATGCTTTCTCACAGCCTAATTCAGTTCCTAAACGATCAATAACAGCATTACCAGACATATCAGTAACATCAAATGTACCAAAACCACCATCGATAATAAGGATACGATCTTCTTTTTTGATAATGTCCTTTTTAACCAGGTAGTATTGTGTTCCTACTGGTTGAGGAATTACTAAACATTCTTTTACCTTAACTGTAATTAATTCACCGTTTACTTTTACTGCCGTTTCTTCCATAGCTACTTTTCGAATTGATTCACGTTGATTACCAAAGTGAGATACTGGAAGTCCTGTAACAAGTAATGGAATAGTAACGTTCTTTTTAAAGTCTTTTGCAATGAATCCGAATAGTTGTTTCTTAAACGTTGGATCTTCGTAACGTTTCGCTTTGTTCTCGCCAAGCGCGCGGATTAATGGAAGCTTTGATTTCCTAGCTTCTTCTCCTATGTAGTATGGGAAGTCAGTGTTTGTTAGTTCAATTTTCGTGAAACTAGCTTCATTGTAATAATCGTCTACAGGAGCCAATACAGATAATTCTGTAATAACATCTGCCTCTAGTGATTTGTTTTTCTTTGAAGCACGCTTTGTAAAGCCATTTCCTAAGTCAATCGCATATGGATTTCCTAATAACATATTCATTCCCCTTTCATTGCCATTGATTAATCATTGGTAATTTTGATTCTAACAGATACTTATGCCTAAATTCAATGAAATATGTCAAAAACAATAAATCATCATTGGTTAATCATTGGACGGTGTGTTGCGAGGTCGTTAGTCTTCGCAATAACCTCGCAAAATCTATAAAAATGAATGTTGCAAAGCAGGGAATCTATAGGCTTGTCCTCCCTAAAATTCGTTGAAATCCCCTATATACTGAGTTTTAAAAATATATAAAAATAGTACGGTGTGTGAAATTTTACACTGTCATTAATTCTCTAGATCCTAAATCAAGCGAATTGAATTTATCTAACGATTCTGTGGCTCCAACAAATTCTAAAATCTTGGGTATTTCAAATTTAGATTGAAAATAAACTGTCTTTGCTCTTGGAACCTTTTGATCACTTTGCAATTTTTTAAATCCAACATTTAATTCATTGTGGAGGACCCGACCAATATTGTTTAATACATCAACTGATCCATGAATTCGTAATCGTGGACGGACTATTATTTTACCTTTTCTTTTTTCTCGAATTGTTCCTAAATCGTGCAATAGTAGAATAAAAGTCTTTACGAATACTATTTCATTAAAATCACCTATCGGAAAAGAACGCTCCTCTTTAGTAACTTGGGACCATCCCATTTCTACTAGCATGTTCACTAAAGGGTGATTTAAGCATACTGCTCCTTCCCAATAAGGTTCATCGCCTCCATATTCGCAATATCTTATAGACCAACTTCTTTCAACTAACTCTGAAAAACGAGCAACAATCCATCTTCTCTGACTTCTTATTGAGAAACTGTCATTTCGTTTGGAACCATATCTCCAGGCGATAGCTAATACTTCTGCAAATTCATCTGTTGTAACAAAGTAATTAAAACGCATTTGTTCTTCTTCAGTAAATTTGAACTTTCTTGGCATATCTATACAGCTCCTTAGTACCTATATGTAGTCAATCTTTTTTATGCTTATTTAATAGTTCATTTAAACGTTTTTGATTTTCCTCTGTTATAGTTTTACGTAATTCAGCAATATCTTGAGGAACAATCGCAAATACAGCTGAAATACTTTCGTCATCTTTATCATTGTTAATTGCTTTCGTAATCGATGGAAAAATTACATTTTTGAATTCTGGTGATAAATCATCCCAGTTTTTTAATTCCCGTTTTTCTGGTGTATAAGAGTGTTCTTCTTGTTCTTCTCTATCTTCTTTAACCCAATCAGGAACCATTTCACTACGTACAGATTTAGATCCTTGTACATTTGCTTTACCTGTTCTAACTTTCTGTTTCTGGCCAAGTTTAGACATCTTTTCTTCCACAACTTTTATAACGTAGTTTTCTGCTGCAGTTAGATCAGTAGTTCCAATTGCTTTACATTTAGATACCACATCGTGAATAGCTTTAATAGTTTTTTGGTTTGTAATCTCTCGTTCTTTAATCTTTTGATTCATTAAATTAAGAATTATAGATTCAGTAACACAAAGAGTATTATTTTCTTCTTCTTCTTCAAAATCTTGAATTACGTTTTGAAGAGACATATTTATTTCTAACTGATTTTCCGTGACGGATTTTTCGGGACTGATTTCACGTGACGGATTTTCAGTTGCGTCAGTTTTATTTTGTTTTTCTGCATCTTTTTTGGCTTGCTTCTTTTTTCTTGCTGCATTATGCACTTCGCCGATATAAGTTTTACTTGTTTCACGAATTCGTTTTAAAGCATAAAGTAAATCCTCATTTACATCCGATACAAATGTTTCTAATTCGTCCTCATCCAATTTTGCAAGTGTTGTAAGTTTTACATCTGAAATTAAAGTAACAGCATCAAATCCGCCTTTACCATTCTTTTGCTCGTGAAATCCATATCCAGCTAAAACTAATTCTTCAATAGCGCCTTTGATCGCATCTCTGCCATCTTTAAAATGCTTATGGAATGTTGTTTTATTAATCTCGTATTCTGGTGGAAGAGCCATAGCGGCGTATAATACACCTTTAGCTTTTGCTGATAACTCTTTATCAAGACCTGCTTTGTTATGTAGTTGGACATAGTTGCTTGTTTTAATGGTTCTAACGTTTGACATAATAAAAAATCCTCCAATTTCCACCCCGCCCAAAAATGGGTATAGGAAAATAGAGGATTGTAGTTCACATTTTTTAAAGTATATGCTATCATAAAAGAAGCAATACAACTTTAAATATGTTTATACAAACCTCGATCTCCAGTTTCTAATTTTCATCGGTTTAGTAGGCGGCCAAACTTACATCAACCTTTGAAAATCTCGTCGGGGTTTTTCTATTTGTTTTTAATTTATATGAAAAATTTACATTTGCAATTTATATATCTACCACTTTATGATAGCAGAACTTTGTTGAAAAAAGAAGAGTAAAAGAGAAGACCGTCAGATAAATGTGGTCTTATCCCTGTCAAGTAGACAGTATTAAAAAGACTAAGCAGCCATCGAGATTCGATATTCTATCGGAGCTCGATGGTTGAGTCGTTTTTGGAAACGTTTATAGTTATAAAAGTA
This sequence comes from Bacillus cereus group sp. BfR-BA-01356, assembly GCF_022663635.1. Taxonomy (NCBI): domain Bacteria; kingdom Bacillati; phylum Bacillota; class Bacilli; order Caryophanales; family Bacillaceae; genus Bacillus; species Bacillus cereus group sp. BfR-BA-01356. The sequence continues at coordinate 8,144 of NZ_JAKUFX010000032.1, forward strand.
AATATATTCTTCAATTGCTTGTATTAAATCCGCTTCTGTTTTAAAACGATTCAAATACAACATCTCCGATTTAAAATGGGAGAAAAATGACTCGATACAGGCATTATCATGGCAGTTTCCTTTGCGAGAGTGGCTGCCAATGATACCTAAATCTAAAAGTCGTTTGTTGTAGGCATGAGATGTGTACTGGAACCCCTGATCTGAATGGAGAATGGTTCCACGCACATCTCTTTTTTGTGCCAACATTTCAATTGTATCTAATACAAGTTCATTATCATTACGCTTGGAAATTTTCCAAGAAACAACTTCGTTATTATAAATATCTTGTACAACAGAAAGATAGCGGAAGCCCTCTTGAAATCGTAGGTAGGTAATGTCTGTAACAAGTGCTTCATTTTGTTGGCGATTTTTGAATTCACGGTTTAAAACATTTGGAAAAGTATTAGAATAATTCCCTTTAAAGAAGCGACGCTTCTTCCGAATAATAGACTGAATGTTAAGCTCACTCATTAATCGATATACCTTTTTGTGATTTATAAAATAACCCTCTTCTTCTAAAGCAATTTTCATACGTGGATAACCATATTCTTTGTGCTTTAGGTGAATAGATTGAATTACCTTTTTTAATCGTTTATCGGATTCTAGTCGTATGTTGTTCATACTTTTTGTATGAACCCACTTATAGTAACTTGAGCGATGTACACTCGCAAAATTAGTAAGCCATATAACGGGATATTTTCTCTTTAGTAATTCAATGATATGATATCGTTCTTTATATTTTAGTACGCCCCCATTTACAGATTTGGATACTGCTTTTTTAAATATTCAACCTGAGCCTTATAGTAATCACGCTCTTCTTCAACAGTTTTAAAATGAATCCGTTTGCCTTTTAAAGGGTTCGGTATACCTTTCATTTTATTATTTTCCCCACGAGTATCTATAATTTCACCACATTCTTTATATTTTTTTACCCAATTTTTAAGTTGTGTAGAGCTTCTAATCTGATATTTCTCCGTTATCATATTGTAGCTTCCTTCACCGTTTAAATAACTTTGAACAGCTGATAACTTTATCTCATTTGAGTATGTATTAAATGTGGTACCTTTTTTGGCCATGAAAAATCCCCTCCAAGTAATAGTGTAACATCCATGTGTATACATGGTCTTTTTCACACTGTCTACCTAAAGGGGATAATATCAAATGACGGTCTTTTTTGTGGATAACCTTACTTATCCACAAGCTGAATTTGTTATTTCACACCTAAAAGTATTGAGTTGATCCTTTATATTGTAACAATGTATTGTAAATTTTATAAAAAAAGACACCCTAAGGTGTCTTCCTCCGACTTGATAACCACTTTAATTTTAATAATATATGATGGATCACCATACGAATATTATTTTACCATATTCCTCTATTTTATTGTTTGATAAATATGGTATTTACCACATAATATTCTTTCCGCTTGCAACTTTAGCGCCTTGTACGACAATGTTATCAGGGCTAGTTCCTACACCTATTTGTAGATCGTAGTTATCAAATATTTCTCCATAGTAATGTTTTTCAGGTGCTTTTCCACCAGCAAATGCTCCTAAATTACGCACGAAGTTATCTCCGATTTCTTTTGCAGTACTTTTGTTTACTGCTGCATCAACAATAACAGCCATTATAATTTTATTTCCACGAATTTCTATATGTGCGTCACGAACATGTGGGTTTTGGCTAATAGTTTCTAATGCTATTTTTTTAGCATCTTCACTTACCGCCATTTTCGGTGTGTCTGAGATAGACGGAGTAGTACTGCTGTTTGTTTTGGAAGATGGTTCGCTTGCTTTCTGTTTAGCTTCTTTTTCGTCAGATTCAGCGACAAGAGTTTTGAAATCTTTGTCAGATTTATTTTCTGTCTTAATTTCTTGTTTTGGAGTGCTAGAAGCAACTTTATTCTCTTTTTTATCTATAATTCCACTAACAACGGCAACTGTAATAAATAGATATATGGCACTTGCTACAATCATCTTCCACTTTGTGTTAGATCGGAATCCTAATATTTTATTACGTAATTTCCTATGTACTTTCTGGATTTCAATATCAATATTATTTTGAATGAATGATTCAATCTTTTTCCCTTTTTCTTTCACAATAAGTTCAAAGTTTTTGCTAAGTCCTTTGAACTGTAATATTGATTTTATAGCATAATGGTCGATAACTACATTTTCGTAATCAGATATTTGATGAGTAGCAAGGCTAATTACATCATCAATATTTTTGTCATACTCAAACAATTGAATGTGGTCTTTTGTGATAGCTGCATACCCAAATTTATTTTCTTTAAATCCAGCTCTGATGATTATAGGAGTTGTATTGAATTCTTTTTGATATTTCTTAGCTATTGCTTGTTTAGCGAGTTTATCTTCACTAGGTTTCTTTTCTTCCTTTTTCTTTGACATAGTTCTTTATTCCCTCCAAAATATAAGATTTCTCATTCAAGCATAACAAATTCAGTTACAACTATCTTGTCATATTTTGTCGAAAAAGAATTAAAAAAGCCCCTAACAAATTGTTAAGGGCTGCGGAATAGTACCGCAATCTAGGGAGTCGCCCTAGTTGTGGATGATAAACTGCAAACGTTAGCAATGGCATGAGCTTTCGTAGCAGTTAGTCAAAGCGGATTATAACATTTACTTTTGTCGGTTGATACGAGTAAAACATGGTTTGCATTACAATTAATGGATATGTAATATTGCATATTTCCAAATAACCGCATAAAATCAATAGAAACAGTTGAAAATTCACTAATTTCTGACTTTGCAAGAATATTTTACCGCTAGTCTATGTTAAATTCTAAATGTACTATATAATCAAATACAATAATCCAAATAGTTACATTTTTGGGTTATATGTAAAAAGAGAGCGTAATGTTCTCTAAGATGTGAATGCTTCTGATTTTAAATACAAGAGTTTAAAAGGCTATAAATTTTGTCTTTGCATTATCTCTATGGACTTAATCATTTATGAATTTAAAATTGCTTACAAGCGAAAATGAAAGGTGTGATAGCTACATGAAATACTTTTTAATTAGGTAAGTATATTCGACTAAAAGATTGAGCGCTTTCTTTTTAGGTTCTGTATCTAAATCGGATATCTGATCTAAAATAACTTCGAACTGTGGAGGTATCCTATATTTTCTGCCCACTAAGTTATCTAACGAAACGTTGTAAATATTAGCTATTTCTATTAGGGTGTTAAGATCGGGCTCAGCTCGTCCAGCTTCCCAATTTGTATAGGTAGAACGCGCTACATTTAGTCGATAAGCAATATCGCTTTGCGTTAAACCTTGTTTTTTACGCAAGTACATTAATTGTTCTCCTAACAATGGTTACACCGCCCTCTTTAATCTTCGATAATTATAGTCGAAATCGAGGGGGTTATTACATATATTTAAATAAAACGATTATAAATTAAACATTAAATAATTTTATGTTGTTAAATACAACAATATACAAAAAATAAGAACAAAAGTTCGTAATCGTGGTAAAATATTGATATAGGTTCGAAAAACAACGAAATGCATAATTGCATATTTCATTCTGTTTAACTTTAGAAACGTTGTTGTATAGCGGTTCTCCAACTTTCTCAATAGTTTTCAGACTATTATGCGACAGAATTTTGGGAAATTTGTGGTATTATGAAAACAATAAAAAACGGAACGAAAAAAAGACTCACAGCGTGTGTAAAAGTGATTTGGCCCACTCTTACACCGTTCGCCCGACTCACGAGGGGAACATCTGCCATAAGTCTCTTTTCGGTCACTACACGAGTAACATTTACATTATAACATGCCGATATTACTAAATCATTACTGTGGTATTATTTTTCCTTTAAAAAGTTGAGAAAACGAGCGAAGTCTTTGTTCCAATGGGAGGAGCAAAAGGGATGCAAGAAAGTACAATAGTAAAAACAAAAGAGCAAACTATGAAGGGCTTATTAAAAAAAATCAATGATGATTTATTCGCATCTAAAATTACTAACTGTGAGTTAGCTTTGTATTTAGGAATAGCTCAAAGTACCTTATCAAGCATACTAAATGGAAAAACAGAAATTAGTTTTATTTATCTAGTAAAGATCATCATGAAACTGTATGATAAATCTTTTGTATCAATGGAAGAACAGATGATATCCGACTATTTAGCATTTGCAAAACCGGAAAATAAACGGGAAGCTTTTGAATATGCTGCATTTCAAAGACAATTCGATTCTTTGAAAGAACTTATAGAGTCAGAAAAAAATTCTCCAACAATCGCAAACAAAGAGTGCGCGAAGGTTTATGATATTATATATACACATTTTAAAGTTAATGAAAAATATGAACCGGCAGATTTTTATGATGATCTTGAATCGTGTAAAAATGAAATTACAACAAATGAGATGAAAATTCTAATTGGTATTTTGATGTGCCAAGCTTTATACCAAATGAAAGAATATAAAAGGTTATTCAAGCGTATAACTCCTATCGAAATTAAAGTTAAAAAAATATTTAACAATTACAAACGTGATAGTTACTTAGCGAGAATTAAAGAGGGTTTAATTGTAACTTATATGATGCAAAATAAAGTTGATTTGGCACGTGTTATTTGTAATGATCTATTAGAAATTTGCGACAAAAATCCTGCCTTTATAATTCAAAAAGCCAATTCTTTATACAATATCGGAGAGTCTTTTTTATTTGAAAGTTATTCAAGAGCGAAATTTCATCTTGAACAATCACTTTTAATTCTGGAAAAAAATTTCTCTGAAGGTGATAAAGACATAGAAAGAAAGAAGAGAAGAATAAAAAGCACAATCACTTTCTTGAAGATTCATCATTACCGAGACTTAGATACATTGCCTGATATTTTGGATGATGATGATCAAGCCTATTTAGAATTTAAGAGAGGTAACTATCAAGCGTCAGAGTCTATTTTACTGAAAATGAAAGAAACACAAGGTTATCTTAATGAGTTTCAGACACTCTTCTTAGGTTTAGCAAGAAATGACCGAGAATTAATCGAAATCTCACATAGAATGTTTATCGAAAAAAAGAGCTTTTTTTATGCAAATCTCGCTAAAATATACTTGGGTTAATATTCAAAAAATGGTATAATAATCTTATATGAAAGAGGTGAATTGATTGAAGAAATACTTAATAATTCTCCCAATATTAGCTTTTGTGGGTATGATTACTTTTAATATTAATTACGAGATAGATCAAAAAGAATATACAATTTCTGAGCCTAAAGTTGCTATGATGTCCGAACCCGGTGGCGGAGGCTGGTAAAATTTAATATAAAATGTAGAGTTGCGATTATCCAAAAGGGGTAATCGCATTTCTTGATTTTAGAGGGCGTTCGAAGTTTATTGTGAAAAACTAACTTCGAAAGTATGTGAATGATTCACAAACTATAAAGATTACATTGGAGGATTTAGGGATGGAGAAATTAGAGAACAAAACTGTAGTAGATAAATTCGGGGACGTACTAAAAGAAGTAATGAACAGTGCTGAGAAAGGGGATTCAGTATCTTTTGATATACTAACAGAAATAAAAAAAGCGGTTGGTAGCAACTAAAGCTATCAATCGCCGGATATCTTAACTAAGTTAGTAATAAGATCTAAAAGTTCTTTTTGCTTCTCAGGTGATTTTGTTTTAACTTGCATCATAAGTTTTTCCCATTCGTCTTTTGCAGCGACGTCAGGGTTCTTCTCATCTGATTCGCCTAGTACATAAGAAACAGATACGTTAGCAAGTTTTGCAATTTCTAAGCTCATCTTTTTAGATGGGCATTTTGTACTCTCTTCATTTTCCCACATCGAAACAGCTGATCTACTCTGTATCCCTAAAGCTTCAGCAAATTCCCTTTGACTAAGTCGCAGTATGTCAGTTCTTATTTCTTTCACACGTCTACTAATTAATTTGTAATCCATACTTTATATTCCCCTTAATATTTATTGGTAATTTTTATTTACTAACACTAAAAATAATTATATAAATACATTTCCTATATCTTAAATTTAACAAATATGTTCTCAAAATGACAACAATTTTAAAAACTTTTATTTTTTATAATTTTGTGGTTCTCAAAAAGAGACCCATGTGATATACTCAATTTAACGAAATGAACAAAGGGTGATACCGAATGAAATTAAACACTGAAAAGATCAGAGAACTTAGACTTTCTAAAGGTTTCACACAGATTGAAGTAGCTGAAACAATAGGTTACACAAATAGGAATTCATATTCTCAAGTAGAAACAGGAAAACGTGAACCTAACTTACATAGATTGTCTTTGTTAGCTAATCTGTATGAAGTAACCATCGATGAATTGATGAAGTAGTATATTTTTTTGACTTATAGGTCTCAAAAAGAGACGTCTCAAAAAACGAATGATGAGGAGAGTAAAATGGATCAATTAGCAGCAGTAAATGAAACGCCAGTACATGCTGAGTTAGTATTTGAAGTTAATGGAAAGGCAGTAACAAATAGTTTAACGATTGCTGAGGTGTTTTGTAAAAATCACGCTGACGTACTAAGAGATATTAGAAAACAAATGGAATATGCAGGTTACGAATTTTCACTAAGCAATTTTGCGGAGCGAACTTATGAGAACAGAGGACGTTATTATCCGAAAATTGATATGACAGAAGAAGCCTTTACATTAGTTGTTATGAGTTACAACACAAGAGAAGCTGTTCAAATAAAGATTAAGTTTATTCAAGAGTTTAAAAGGATGCAAGAATATATTCGCAGCAAACCTAAAGCGATGAACGCAAAAGAAAGTATCCTGGCCAATATGAAAATGACTATTGAGTTAAATGGAGAAATCGATAGTTTGAAAAAAGATGTAGAGAAAATGAGAAGTGATATAGATAAACGTATCACGCTTGATTATGGACAGCAGCAAGTAATTAGAAACGCTGTAAACAAACGAGTGCATAAGCTATGGGAAGAAAACAAGATAGATAAGGAATTGTACGTTACTACAAGAAAAGTGTACTCCGCTTTATGGAAAAACTTAAAAGATGCTTACCAAGTGAATGCTTATCCTAATATACTTCAAAAAGATTTTGGGGAAGCTCTCAGTTTTATAGAAGGATGGCGTCCGTTATTTAACGGTAGTAAAACCGCTTAGGAGGAAGAAAGATGATTGACTTAAATTCATTTGCTAATGGAGCTTTAGCAGAACAATTTAACAGTGAGTTTCAAAAAGTAATGGAAAATATGTCGGATATTAATACCGATCCAAAAAAGGCAAGAAAAATTGTCATTACATTATCGATTACAGGTAATGACAAACGTGATGTGTGCGCATGTAAAGTACAAACTAAATCGACTCTAGTACCAGCGGATGAAGTTGAGTCAAAAATCTTAATTAATCATGATGATAGTGGCAATGTAATTGGACAAGAACTGCTTTCCGGAGTTAAAGGCCAGATGTTTATTAGTACAGAAGGAGAAGTATTAGACCATGTAGGAGAGAGGGTTCAATAAAATGGACATTGTCTTAGTTGAGAGTACCAGTGCCGTTTGTATTTTTGGTTTAGGACTTGGATTACTAGCATTAGCAGCATACAAAGGCGGCAGCTACATCGAGCGAAAACTCGATGCAGCTGATCGCAAACAAGAACAGGAAGTGAATGTAATTGGGACTAAGAGACAGAGTGCTTCCTGAGCATGTACAAAGAGCTGAACTCTTAGAGGGGAAGCTTCGGGAATATATGATGAATCGTAAGTTATTACTCTCTCAATGTGAAAGAGCAATGAATTATGGTGAGTTTACAGCTGCTCAAGAATTAAAAACACTATGTGACAAGCAATCTAGTGAAGCAGTTGCGATTGAATCGGAACTTATGGATCTGTACATGAAAAAGCAGAAAAGTGATCAACAGAATAAAACTAAAGAAAGAAGTGAAGTTTTGAAGGTTGCTAAGCATCTAGAAAAGGTTAGTGGAAGTTCGAAGATAGTAGAAGAAATCAAAAAAAGTGTATAAAAAACTACCCATTTGCGAGATGGGTAGTTAAGAAAGAATTTACATTTGCAATTATAACACATTAGTACACATAAACGCACTAGCGGCCATGCAATAAGTGCGTTAAATATAAGCGATTAAAAATTAAAGGTTGGGAGATGAAATTTATGTTCAGTGCGTTGTTTGACAATAGCGAATGGTGCGATATTTGCGGTGATGTAATACCAGAATCCGATGTCACAAATATGCATATTGAGGGATGCGAAAAAACGTTATGTAAATCCTGTCGAGGTGAGATAGAAACCAAATTAAAAGTGGTAGATGTCAATGTTTTAGTAGATATGTTAAAGGCGTTAATTACCAAATATGGACGTGATAAGGTTCGTCAGTTTGATCTAATTAAGGCAGAACAGTATGTGAAAGAAAATAACATTACTTTAAGCATAGAAAAGCGTGGTGGGCAATTTAACCAAGAAAAATTAGGTGAATTTGTCTCGCTCTCTACAAAAGAAATACTAACAATTATAACACTTTTACAAAGGAAGATCGGAACTCATTTATGGATGAATGCAGTTATCGGCTCAGTATTAGAACGTGGATTCACTGCAACACTGCAAATGCAGTTAGAAGGTGAGCACCATGACGGAACAACTGACACTGTTACTGAATGATTCTATAAAACAACCAGATATATTGGAAAGTTCTCCTTTTGATATAAAGAAGGCGAATGTAAAACAAAGGCGAGGATTGTCAAGCTTTGTAGATGTCATGGCTATTATTCCATGCGATGTCCGGAGCGCGGACGAGCTGCCGTGCTCTACAAAACAGGATAATCACTTTGATATGTACATGGATTATGTCACTGCTATATGGCGTTATAAGAGAAGCAAAGACGAAAATTTTCATTGGGATTCCGCAGAAAGGATTTGCTGCGCGGCAAGGGAGTCGCAAGAGCCACAGCAGATAAGAATCTATTTAGATAGTGGATTTAGACCGCAATATGTAACTAAATATCTTAAATAACGAAAGGATGTTAATTACTATGGAAGCTGAATTTAAAAGTATTCTTGATGCAGTAAGAGCAATCAAAATAGGGATGAAAACTTTAGAATATTGGGATGATATCTATTTAATTGCTAACAAGAAAGAAGAAATTTATGCAGTATGTGATGATCCTGGACAATTTATAAAGAACGGTTGGAGTAATTGTGGAAAGAATGAAGATCCAAGTGAATATGCGAAAGAATTCAAGGTATTCCAGTACCAACATATAGACAGAGTACGGGGAGTTAGTAAGAACGGTTTTTATCAGTTAGTTAAATTTAATAATAAGAAACATGAATATGCTCGTAAGGAAATGGATGTTCAATTTGAACAAAGTGTAGATTTTTGGGTTTAGTAAAAATTAAGGAGGAATTAAATATGAAAATGACTGTAGTGGATATAAATGTAACGGAAATTATTATGCCACCATTTAAAGCGGGAGAATGGGTAGCATTTGAAGGTAAAGACTACACAATGTTTGCAGAAGTAGAGGATTTCGCTATTAATGCTTGGGGCGGTCGTATTGTGGTATATGGAACTTGGGGTAATGAATCGGTTATGAGCGTAGGAGATAAAGGCTGGCAGTTTGCTGATCAATGCCGGAAAGCAACAGAGGATGAGCAGTATTGGGAAGAGCGCCGCAGAATATTTGCTGTTAAAGGTAGAAGAAACAACGAATTCCATCCTGGTGACTTCGTTAGTAACGATAAACGGGTTTTAACTGTACAACATCAAGATCCTGAATCGGGACTTGTGGCCGTACTAGTTAACAATTCAGACGAGAGGTTCCAAATAGATCCTAAAGAACTAGAAATCTACTTTTTCGCAGAAGATATGGCGGGTTAATCCATTATGGATAAGGATACATTAATTGTTTTTGTAATATTCAGTCTTATTATAGCTATAGCAATTAGGGTATTCGATAAGATTCAAAAGTAAACAGCAGGTGAACAAAGCAATTGGAGAAACAGAGGATAATAAATCGATTAATAGATTTGAAGTGTTATAGGCTCAGAGACCGTCAATTGTGGGAATTGGACGAGCTAGAATTGACGGTCTTGCTAATCGTTATAAATATAAAACAATTAAAGGGGATAAATAATATGAGATTTGAAATTACTTGCTTATGTGGAATGAATATACTGGCTAGTTTGGTTGAAAAAGAATTTGAAAATGAAGGTCCAGTTGCATCTGTATTGCCAATTATCGCGACTGAAGATAACGGAATCGGCGGAATCATGGTAAGCGCAGAAGAAAAAGCTATTCATGTAAAATGCACGAATTGCAACAAAACAGCGCGCTTCTTGCTAGAAGTACCTTTAGAGATGATTAATCAAGAAGAAACAGAAATGGATTGGTCGAAAGTTTCTTTTGCTGAACAGGAGGGAAACTAATGGCTGCTGCTCCTACATACAAGTATCATATTTCAACAGTTTTCCCGCAGTGGAGATGTGATCATATTGTTTTTAAGGAAAGTGAAGAGAAAGCAAAATACCACTATTATAAACAATTTAAAAAGCAGCATTTTATTGAAATGCCTTATGAACAATTTGAAAGATTCATATCTTGTAAGTATTTAGGAGTAGTAGATATTAGTACACTTTTTGGACAAGAAGCGCCATTTCGGAAAATGTGTAACTACAGAAGAATACCATTTGCTAAACGCGGGATGCGTGTCGAAGTACAGGGAAGAATGGGGACGATCGTGGGGAATTGTAAAAATGATTTGTACGTTATTTTAGATGGTAATCCGGATAAGTTCCGATTTAATCCATATTGGGAAATTGCTTATTTTAATGAAAAAGGTGACATCATTAAAGATTATCGTAAAGGAGTGTATGCACAATGAGACATGTAACTAACTTGCATATTATTACTAAAGAAGAAACGAACCAAACATTTGATATTAGTGAATTAATAGAAATGCAAAAGGAACTTGATAGACGTATTGGTTATAAAGGTAATGACAAATTAGACATGTTGTTTCGTGCGTTGTTAGTTGAGATTGGTGAGGCATGGAATGAAACGAGAGCGTTCAAAATGTGGAGTGTAGGGTTTGGGACCCCTAAAGATGGATTATTAGTGGAATTAGTTGATGGATTCCATTTTCTCATGAACATTGTAATTGAACTAGATCGTTATACCTTAAAGCGCAGAATCGTAGCAATGTTTCGCGAGCAATACATTATGAAGAAAAATATATTAAGCGTAAACATGCTGTTTGAATGGTATATGCAGGATATTTTAACTGCTAAACGTGCGTGGTGCCAGTATAGAGATTTAAACGTAACTCTAACACATTTGCATAAGGCTTTCGGTATTTTCTTCCGTCTGTGTTATTTGTATGGGTACAAATTTGAAGATATTGTACAAGCCTACAAAGATAAAAATAAGGAGAACTCTGAACGTCAGGCGATCGGATATTGAGTAAAGAGGAGGATGGGTTTTATGAAATCGCCATATGATTATTATATTACGCCAGATGAATATAAAAGAGCAGAAAAGAACGGGATTAGTAGATGTACATTAAATGGTAGAGTTCGTGTTTCCATGTGGGATAAAGAAAAAGCAATTACAGAGCCGTTAACGCATAAGGATAGTCAATGGTCAAGATGGAAAGAAGTTGCGAAAAAACATGGGGTTGGTTACCAAACGTACTATCATCGAGTGAAGAGAGGTTTGGAACCATTTGATGCTGCTACAAGGCCAGTTATGGAGAAGGAACAGATTTTTCAAAAAGGAAGGACAGCACAAGCGCACAAACGAGTATTTACGGATGAAGAGTTAAGAATAGCTACTTCAAACGGGATTCAATATCAAACTGCACTTTATAGATATAGAAAAGGTGGATGGAACAAAGAAGATGCGATTACTAAACCGCCTTTATCGCTAATGGAATGTATGAGAAGGGCGAGAGAAAAATCCAGTTGGGAAAGAATTCATTTCGGGAGAGGTCTCGACATTTTAGTTGAATGGAAAAAGGTAAGTTCGAGTTGAACCTGAGCTTAAAGTCAGACCAAATTTGAATTTTATAGAAAATGAAAAGATACCCTAACTATGGCAAGAGAATCATAGCTAAGGTATCTTATCGTGATATGCATATGGAATATGCGTATCGGGGCATTTGTTGAATGAATGGAAGTTTATCCAACACATTTATAATAACATGAAATTTCTGATAACAGACCTGGTAAAACTGTCCAAAAAATACTTCGGAAAAATTATTTTATCTAAGGTGCAAGTTTATCGAATACAACCAAAGCGTTATTTGAATAGAAAGGGAGAGATGTAGAATGCCTACAGGTTATACAAGTGATATTTATGAAGGTCAAGAGGTTTCTGGTAAGGACTTTGTTCTGAAATGTGCACGAGCATTTGGTGCGTTAGTTCAAATGAGGGACGAGCCGTTAAACACGCCAATACCAGATGAACTCAAACCAACTTCTTATCATTTAGAAAGCATCAAGCAAGATGAAGAACAGTTAAAAAATTATAGAAATATGTCATTAGAAGAAGCGGAAAAACAAGCTGAGAACGACTACTTATTAAGTGTCAGTAATGCTCATGAACAACGAAAAAGAGCATTAGAGATGAAAGCCAGGTATGAGAAAACATTGAATGAAGTAAAAGCTTGGAGTATTCCTTCTTCTGAACATAAAGAGTTAAAAGAATTCGCTATAAAACAGCTAGAAGAAAGTATTCAATGGGATTGTAATTTAAAGTTTTGTGATCCGGATTCGGTAGTTAAATTGAGTCCTGAAGAATGGCTTGAAAGAAAAATTGCAATGTGCGAAAAAAACATTAAATATCACCGTGAAGAACACGAAAAGGAACTTGAGCGTGTAAACTTACGAAATAAATGGATTAAACAACTTAGGGATAGTCTAGAAAACTAAACAAAATTCTTATTTTAAAACGAAGGAGAGAATGGGCGATGGAAGAAACTAAATTTAGAGGTAAATGTGAAGGGAATTGGATGTATGGAAGCTATGCTAAAACAGGAGTGGGATTACACTATATTGTTCCTCAAAATTTAATTTCAAATCAATTACTTGGTTATGTTGTAGATAAAAAATCGGTAGGACAATATACAGGTTTGAAAGATAAACATAGCAAGGAAATTTTCGAAGGTGACAGTGATGGATTTTACATTGTAAAAAAAGGAGAATTTCCAGTTAGGTGTCATGAAACATGCAAAATTATCGATAGAGCATATGGTTGGTATTTAGATCCGATAGATAAATCAACGGAGCCTTCTAGTTGGGAAATACCTTTGAATGATTTCTACGTAAACAGACTGGATGCATTTGATAAAAATATTTATGACAATCCAGAGCTACTAGAAAACTAAACAAAATCTTTATTTTGATTGGAGAAGAAAAAATGAAATCCACTATTGAAGGATTGATGATTATTCTCTTGATTATATTGTTTGCGATTGGACAGGTTTTAAATAATTAAACCAAATCGTTCATTTGGGTGGAAGTGAGGTGTAGGGGATGGAACTAGTTTTTTTGATAGTTATCTTCATTGTACTGGGCCAAATTGTTTGTACAAAGATGGATTTAAAACACTTAGAAAAACGTTTAGACATTTATAAGGAAATGCTGGATATACAAAATGAAAAGATTGATGACTTATGGAGATATATTAATAAATGTTAATTAGTGGGAAAATTTAAAAAGAAGGACCCACGTTGAGGGGGTGGGTCCTTTTAATGAAGCTAGGCATATATACTAAGCATATAGAGATTAACTGTATATTACCAAAAATGGATTGAGATTTCTATGTGTTAATTGTTGAGAAATAATTTATAAAAGTTTCATTTTGTAGAAAATCAACAAAATAAAACGAGCACTTGTGCCAGAGTGCCCGTTTTATAAGATGACGTCATTTATTATGTTATGTTTGTGAGTCATGAACAATTAAATGAGTCGAAAAGTAAGGTTCGAAATAGTCTATTCATCTATTGGTAAATGGGTGCTTGTACTAAAAAAGCAGTTAGCAAAAAGCTAACTGCTATTAAAAAGAAGTGAAGAAATACAAGGGAGGATTATTTGAGTTCCGGCTTATCGCCCATGTATAGTATGTGCTATGTATGAAAGGATATTCAGATTTGCAAAAAATAAAAAGAGCACCTTCGAACAGTGCTCTTTCCCGGAAGTGCATATTGCATGGACTTGCAAGAGGTTTTTAAGGAATAAAATGAATAAGCTCGCTCCTGCAAGGAAGAAGCCATACAATAACATATGAAAACGTCGTCGCAGGAGTGACAATGAAAGTATTTAAAACGCAACAAAATAATCCTTTTAATAGAAAGTGAGGTGAATACATGGATAAGATATATGCATTTCAGATTGCAACAACGGCGGGCTTATTAGCCATGATTACGCTCAATATTATAACAGGTCAAGAAGTAAGAGCATCCTCAATAGTTGTAGCGGCATTTTGTTGTGTAGGAATGTTCAAATTTAATCCGTTATTTAGAGAAATAATTGATAAATATAGAAAGTGAGGTTAAAAGAATGGCTAATCGTAAGAAGCAAAAAATCAGAAAATATATTCAACGTCGAGTTAAACAATTCGAAAAACAAAGAGTGGATGCAGCATGGATAAATATATTTAAAAAACGTGGAGTTATTTAGTGGAAAGAGAGGGAACAGCATGGGTTACGGAAATAGAGGAATGGCTTTTGAATTGCTGTTAAACAATACGTGTCGAATGTATAAGTCAGCGAATGTAGGAGTATTCAATAAACGTCCTACGCCGATAAAAGTTATAAAAACAGATAAGAAAGGTAATATTCTCAAAAGTGCTTGGAGCAGTAAATCTACAGTAGATTACGACGGTGTATATAAGGGAAGAGCAGTATATTTCGAAGCTAAGTCTACAAAGGAAACTACTAATTTTCCATTAGACAAAATAAGCAGACATCAAATCGATTATTTAAAGGACACTTTAGAACATGGAGCGATATGTTTCTTCTTAATAGAATTCAGAACAGATCATATTATTTATTTCGTCCCTATTTCATTAGTAGCAGAATATTATGAAGCTATGCTATATGATGGTGGCCGTAAATCCATTCCAAGAAAAGCATTTGAGGAACGTGCATATATAGTAGAACAAACAAACCGTGCACCAGTAGATTACCTGTATTATGTTGATAAATTAGAATGGCCAAGTATTAGTTAAATTAATAGAAGGTGAAGATATGAATGCTAAAGAGGCGCGTATCCAAATTCTAAATAAACAGGATAAGCATTGTAAAAATTGTGAGTATCGGTATCAGCAATTGGATCATTGTAGTTCAAATTGCACTATAGGGAAAGAAATAATAAAACTAGGTGTATTTCTAGGTGGCAAAGAAGAAGCGCAAAAGCGAAAAAGGAAGACGAAAGAAGAATGGGATAGAATTTGTGTGAAAGCTGCAGCTATGAGAGAGGATGGAATGACATACACATCTATAGCTAAATTCTTTGGTATGGCAGAGGGGAAAAGAGTAGCGGAGCAGCTGAAAAAAAGAGGGTTAATTTAAAATTTCACATACCGTATTAAAATAATAAATAAAAAAATAAAAGTATTAGTCCGCATTCAGAGGACGTTGATTGTATATAGGAAAAATTCATTTCCTATATACAATTCAGCGTCCTCTTTTTATATAAAAGGAGGAACCTGGCTGATGAAAAAATTAATGCAGCAGTATATAGAGACAAGAAAAGAATTAGAAAATTCTAAGGTAGGTGCAACAGAAAAGGATATAAGTATTATCAATGGAATGATTAGTGATATTAATTACGCTCTAGAATGGATGCGTACTGCTAAACAGCCAGGGAAAAAAAGAGGGATTGAACGTAGGGCGGCGTATGAACGTGAGAAACCATGCGACCCATTATTAATGCAAAGATATGTGCGTAGTACTGTAATGCCAGTATATGAATGGGATACAGCAGCAAAAGAAAGTGTTATCTCTGAATGGGACCGTATGCAGTTAGAAGATGCATTATCAACTTTAACAAATAGAGAAAAGGAAATATATGTAATGTCTAGAGGTCATGGTTTAACAATGGAAAAAATATCTAATTATTTAGGAGTGAAAAAAACTACTATTCAAAATCATTTAGAAAGAGCAGATAAGAAGATTGGAAAAAGATTAAATGAAAGTATTTTCTGCATGCTTTAATTTTTTTCTGCGAAAAATGTCGAAATTTGTGGTACAAATGCCCCCTATATATGAAAGGTTACCGAGACCTGTTCCGGTGGTATCTGTTTTGGGTGACCCGGTGTTTGCTCGTATATAGATTCTATAGGAACGTTTTTTTCAATACACAATGTGCGATGGGATGTTGCGAATCTCATTGTTACAAATCATTTAATTATGGAGGTGATTCTCATGTAGTAAGGAATAAAAATCCTGCCACCTATTAAAAAAAGGCGTCGGAAGAAGTGCAAGCGTCTTGATATAAATCCTTTATAATTCGATAGCGGTCAGCGAAGGCCATGCGACAGCCGAAGTATTGACCATTCCTATTCAGAGAGAGGACTATTCTTAGTCTTCTTTCAGTCACTGAACGTAAAGCGCGTAGCTAAGAATACGGAAATGCAGTGGCTGAGAGAATGTTAAGAGTGATCTTGACATTCGATTCACATAGACATATCCCCTATGTTCGAACGTGAATTTCTCCCATCCCCTTTAATATTTTTATAAGCCGTAAAAGAGCCGTCATTTCGTTGATGGCTTCTTTTATTTTGTAGGATATTCTTCTTTTCTGTCGAATAGATAGAGTGGGAGAGGAGGGGATTGTATGAAAGTAAGCGAGTTAATAAAACATCTACAAGAAATCCCTAATAAAGATGCTGATGTATTAGTTCAATATATCATTGCTGCTAAAAAATCAGATAAAGTGATTCCTGGGATGGCTAAAGTAGACAAAATATTAATACCTGCAGACGGCAAATACAATTCGGTTTGTATTTCTGCTGGAGCAATTGAAGAAGATATTTAAGAGAAGGCATCCATAACGGGTGCTTTTTTCTTTGTTATATAGAAATTACACATTAAACGTAGATTTGAACAAAATGGACATTTTATATTAATAATAAAAACTAATATTTCTACATAAGAATCTGTACCAAAAAAATCTTTTTGGTACAGATTCTTATTTTAGTTTTGTAAGTGGCTCCAAAAAGAAGGAATCGTTGCCGTACCCCTTGGAGAGATTAACAAATAAGTTTTCTGGTTTAGCGAGTGGAGGAATAATCTCAGCTGGTACTGTTCGAACGAGACATTTTTGATTAAACCAATAGCAATTATCGTAGGCGCTTCCGTGATCTGGGTGGCGTCTTGTTTGTTGTTAAGGAAAGATAAGCGCAAACGTGTTGCATGTTACAAAACAAACGAACACAACGAATGAAAAAAGAGGAGGAAATAATAATGAAAGAAAAAGACTTAAATATTTCAGAAGTACGTGGAGCTAAAAAGAATATCTCTGACTTGCAAGTATACGGGGATGGGGATACATTCGCTCTACTTTGCAAAGCAAGTTCTCAAGAACAAGGATGGATGAAGTCTACAAAAGTATGTAATGTGATTGGTGGCTGCGTAATGCAAGTAACAACACAACAAAAGAATCCGGATGGAAGTTATTCTGTTGCAGAAGCACTAACTTATGTCCCTGGTGTGCATATCGATACAAAAAGCGAGCCAAGAAGATTAGTTACTTGTTTCGATAAAACTGCTCCTGATACTGAGTAAAAATAGAGATAGTTAACAAGATGAAGTTTATGCAGGAAATAACGGTGATCAGGCGCTGGAAATGGCGTTTTTAAGCCAATGTATAAAAACGTGTATATTTGATAATTTTTGATAGTTAGGAAATCCAGTGTTATCAACGATTTCCCAAACCTACAACTTCCTATAGGAATAATTATGTAAACTAATTATGAATATTATTTCATTTCCCATGCATACAACAAGTTTTGTTATGGGATTTTTAAAATAAGATCCTTTGAGGTGATTTTTTTGAAGGTTGAAATTAAAGTTACTTTTGAATACGTTGACATAACAAGATTAGGAGATATCGAACAATGCTCAAAACCAAAGACAGTAAGAATTCAATTTGATTTAACCAAAGAGGGTTCGTTCTTATCGGGATCATTCTCGATACCATTCGATGAATATAAAGAAATGAAATATGAAGATTTAATTAATAGGATACACGAAAAACATCTTAAGTAGCAAATCCGTTGTTTTTTATTTCGTGTGAGGTGGTGTGAGTATGGAACAAATAAAACGAACTCAAGGTGAAATAGCTGGTGAAGCTTTGAAGAAAATGCTAGTTAAAGTTGGAAGTGAACACTTCAGAGAATCACTTTTTAAATATCTCGGAGCATTATGCATGCACTTTAATATCAACATGGATGAAGTCGGGCGGGATATAGAAAAGGTAATTATCAGTTCTGGAATAGATGACGAAATGGTTATGTGTGATTTCCGAATTATAATAACTAAAATGTTTTATAAACGAAAAGACGACGCTTCTTACTCGCAAGTAAAGGCAGATATTTACGATGTGATGAGGAAACTAAGCAAACCAGAGAAAGCTTCCTTCGCTCATAAGCTTGTAGGCGGACATTGTTATTGTGTATTGCTCTACTTAATGGAAGAATACGAGAAAGAAATGTTAGCACTGGAATAGGTGCTTTTTATTTTGGAGGAGGATGAAGGATGGAGTCTATAACAAAAATAATTGCTAATTTAGAAAAAAGCGTTAACGATTTACAAAGAGATAATGATGGTTTAAAACAAACATTACTTCATGTTTCAGCGACGGTAGAAGCATTAGGTGAAAAGGTTAGTATGTTAGAAAAGGGATTAGCAACGAAAGCGGATATAACTCATGTTCAATTGACAAATAAACAATCTGAAATAATTAAGAAGATTAACGATAGTAAATCTATTTCTATGGATTGTAAAGTTGGAGTTTCATTAGATGGAAGAGTTGTAGCGGAATCTATAGTTGAACATACAGCCGATTCAATCAAATGTGGCGTAATTAAAGGGAGTGAGATAAATGAAACTAGATAAACAAGAACAAGCTGTTGTAATTGGTACATTCATTTCAATGTTAGGACAGGACGTTGTAAATGAACGCATTGATAAAAAGAAATTAGAAAGTGTACTTCCTATTTTTAATGAAATGCAAGATAATACAACACCAAAGCAAAAGCGAGAAGCGATGATCAGCTTGTTAGGTAAAACATTGGATGAATTCTTGGAAAAGTAGCCATAAAAAAAGGAAAAGTAACTCGTATTGGGGACGAATTACTTTTCCTGATGGCAATGTTAATTCTATTATAACAACTTGGACATATTTGTAAAAGAGTAATTTGAATCTTTTGTAAAATAAATTAGGGATTACCGCGAGGTGGTGGTTATGGCTAGACAACGTAGCCCAGACAGAGATAAAGCATTTGAAATATATAAAGCGAGTAAAGGTGAGAAGCCATTAGTTGATATTGCAGCAGAGTTAAATCTCAAACCTTCGCAAATCAGAAAGTGGAAATCACAAGACAAATGGGATGAACAAATGAATGGTAACGTTACTATTGCGAAAAGGAGCGTTACTAATGTTAAAAATCCCAAAACGAAAGAAAAATTAAAAGAGATTTTAGAAGATGAAGAGCTGACCGAAAAGGAACGGCTCTTTTGTTTATATTTCGTGAAATACTTCAATGGTACACAAGCTGCGTTAAAGGCTGGTTACTCCAAAGATGGTGCTCATGTACAAGCTAGCCGATTATTAAGGCGTGAACGCGTTTCCTCTTATATAAAAGAACTTAAAGGTGAGTTAGTCGAGAATGTATTTGTAGAAGCAATGGATGTGTTGAAAGAGTATATTAAGATTGCTTTTGCTGATATTACTAACTATGTGACATTTGGTCAAAGAGAAGTTGAGTTTCAAGATGATGAAGGAAATCAATTCACTAGAATGATGAACTTCGTTGATTTACAAGAGGCAGATTTGGTAGATGGTTCTATTATTACCGAAGTTAAACAAGGGAAAGACGGTGTATCAGTTAAGCTTGCTGACAAGATGAAAGCACTGGACAAACTATCACAATACTTTGATTTGGTACCTGACAACTTCAAACGGAAAATCGAAGAGGAACGCCACAAAATGCAGATGGAAGTGCAAAAAGCTCAAATTGATAAAATTAAAGCAGATACTTCTCGCATTAAAGGTGATGAAGGTGAGGAGTATGAAGATGATGGATTTATCGATGCGTTAGAAGGTAAAACAGCAGAGGTGTGGGAAGATGAAACTTAAACCTGCTCCTTTTAAATTCAGACCATTCTCTAAGAAACAATTACAAGTGCTTACTTGGTGGAGAAAAGATTCACCTGTGAAGGACCATGACGGCATTATATGCGATGGTTCTATTCGTGCGGGCAAAACTGTATCGATGGCTCTTTCTTATGTTATGTGGGGAACAGAAACATTTAATGGAGAAAACTTAGGCATGGCAGGTAAAACGATTGGATCCCTGCGACGTAACGTTATTACTCCATTAAAGAAAATGTTGAAATCACGTAAATATAAAGTGAAAGATCACTTATCGGATAACATGCTTACCATTAGCAAAGATGGCCGCACAAATCATTTTTATATATTCGGTGGTAAGGATGAATCATCACAAGAACTTATCCAAGGTATTACATTAGCTGGTATGTTTTTTGATGAAGTTGCTCTTATGCCGCAGAGCTTTGTAAACCAAGCAACAGGACGTTGTTCTATTGATGGTTCGAAGTATTGGTTTAACTGCAACCCAGCGGGCCCTTATCATTGGTTTAAACTTGAATGGATAGATAACAAGGAAGATAAGAACCTGCTACATATTCATTTTACAATGGACGATAATCTTTCTTTATCTGAAAAAGTGAAGCAAAGATATTATCGCATGTATAGCGGAGTTTTCTTCCAACGATTCATTTTAGGACTGTGGGTGCTTGCAGAAGGTATTGTATATGACATGTTTAATAAAGAAAAGCATGTTGTAGAAACACTAGAAAGAGAATATGAGAAGTATTATGTATCTTGTGACTATGGTACACAAAACCCTATGACATATGGATTATGGGGCTTATGTGATGGCATATGGTACAAAACAAAAGAGTATCATTATGACGGTCGTAAGAACTCGCGACAAAAGACAGATGATGAGTATCTGGATGATCTAAAAGAATTTGTTGGAGATATTTCTATTCGTGGGATTATAGTTGACCCTTCAGCAGCTTCATTTATCGCTTTATTAAAGAAGAATCGTTTCAAAGTTATTAAAGCTAAGAATGAAGTTATAGATGGTATACGTAATGTAGCGAGACTACTAAATGAAGAGAAAATAAAATATAACGACTGCTGCAAAGAAACATTTCGTGAATACGCTTCTTATACTTGGGATGAAAAAGCTACAGCTCGTGGTGAAGATAAACCGAATAAAGAAAATGACCACCAGATGGATGGTGATCGTTATTTTGTAAATACAGTTGTTGTAAGTAACAACAAAGCGAAAGCTGTTAAGTCAATCTATTAAGGAGGTGAGACGATGTTTGAACACTACATTCCGTTACTGGATGAACAAAATGGAGAACCTACACCAAAGCTGCTCAAAAAGATTATTGATGAGTTTGAACCATTAAAACAACGCATGATTAACAGGTACGAGCGATACAAAGCAAGCGAAAAAGGTGTACCTATCTTTACTCGTGAGTTTAAAGGTGATGGTAATAAAGATAAGGTGAACAATAAGTTAAATAATGATTTCTTTTCTGAAATTATCGATACAAAAATCGGTTATATGTTCGGGTTGCCTATCTCATACAGCTTAGATCATGAAGATGATGAAGTATTGAAACGTATTCAGGACTTTTTAAAAGCGAATCATACTGAAGATGCTGATGCAGAGACAGGAAAGTTTGCTTCTATTTGTGGTTACGGGGCAAGGCTTTTGTATCATGATAAAGATGGTGAAGAAAAGGTTATGAATATAAAACCTTATGAAGCTATCTTCCTTACGAATTCAAGCATTGCAGAGCCTAAATACGCCATCCGCTGCTATCCCATCAAAGTAATTGACGGTGATGACTTTAAAGATGGATATAAAGTGGAATTTTACAATGATACGCAAATCATTGAGTACACAGGTGAAGATTTAGATAAGTTGAAAGAAACGAATCGAATCACTAATTTATACAAAGGTGTACCGCTCATTGGATTCCCTAATAATGAGGAATTACAAGGTGATGTAGATAAAGCTATTTCTCTTATCGAGGGATATGATAGAGCTATCTCTGATGTAAATAGTGAGATTGAGCAGTTTCGTTTGGCTTATATGATTTTCAAAGGTGTCGATATAGATGATGATACCATTGAGAAATTAAAACAAACTGGAGCTCTGGATGTAGGCGAGAATGGCGAGGCTAATTTTTTAACTAAGGACCTTAATGACAACATATTGGAACACCATCTCGACAGATTAGAAAAGAATATATGCCGCTTCACAAAGCACGTCAATCTTTCTGATGAATCATTCGGAGGTAACCTCACTGGTGTTGCTATTCGCTACAAATTACTAGCGTTAGAAACGAAATCTGGCACATTAGAAGTTAAGTTTACTAAGTCATTGCGTCAACAATTTAAGTTACTATTTGATGCATGGAATTTACGTTCGAATAAAGAAGAATTAGACTATCTTTGCATGACATTCCAGTTCACACGAAATATTCCTGTTAATTTAGCAGATGAAGCAGAAGTGCAGGCGAAACTACAAGGTTTAATCAGCGAAGAAACTCGTTTATCTTTATTCTCTGCTATTCATGATCCAAAAGCAGAATTACAAAAGATGAAGGAAGAAGAAGCGGATTCTATCGATCTTGACGCTGTAAATGAAGGCGGTGAAGATATTGGAATGGGACAAGAAGCAGAAACACCTTCAAAAGATAGAGGACGAGCTGGAAAAGGCGATTCTCTACCTGTATAAAGATGCTTTGGAAGAAGTCAGAGGAATACTGGCTTTTTATTATGCGAAATATGCAGTGAATGAACAGTTGAGCATGCAGGAAATGCGTCGATTCAATCGATATAAGAACCTGCAAAGTGAGCTACAACAAGTTATTAATGAAATAACATATGAGAAAAAGAAAACTCTCAACGAAAAGCTCTCCGCACAATATGGGGAGTCTTTTTATTATACAAGTTACCTTATAGAGCAAGAAGTTGGTGTAGCTCTTTCGTATGGTCTTCTGGACCCGAACGTTATTAAACGTGCGGTACAAATGCCAATCGATAAAATGACACTCAATCAAAGGTTAAGTGCGCATCGAGTGCAGATAATTAGCCGAATACGTAAAGAATTATCCATTGGCCTTAGAAAAGGTGAAGGATATGCGGTAATGGCTAATCGTATTAAGCCGATTCTAGATGGTGATGCAAAGAAAGCACAAATGGTTGCATGGACAGAAAGTGCGAGGGTGCAAAACTTAGGTACTTATGACAGTGCATCTCAAGCTTTCGATGAAGGCGTATCAATGGAGAAAATTTGGATTTCTACATTAGATAAACGTACACGTCCTACTCATCAAGCAGCAGATCATCAGAAAGTACCGTTTAAAGGATTATTTAAAGTTGGTGGTTATAGCTGTGAATATCCACATGACAGTAATTTACCTGCTAAAGAAGTTGTGCGTTGCCGCTGTACATTCATTACTGAAGTAGCGGATGTTAGTCCATTCATCGAGAGAAGGGCTAGGAATCCAACAACAGGCAGAAATGAAGTTATTACAGCAGTTAGTTATGAAGAATGGAAGGATGGTTTAGAATGAACAGTTTCAAAGTATTCATTGCTCTAAAAGATGGTAAATACCTAGAAGTAGAAGAAAACATGATAAAGCTAAATAGAGAACAGTATTTTTCTTGTTTGTCAAATTCTTTAATAACAGAATCCTTTATTAATGTCGGTCACCTGTTTATTTGTGTTGATGAAATTCAATCTATACAAGTATTTTCAACCGGAGGAACAGTCGAAAACGATAATTTATAAATTGATAAAAACAAAACACTTGAGGGCTTATAGATTACGAACTAAATAGGGCGTATTCATAGGAACTCAAAGGAGGAAAAATGATGAATATTTTACAAAAACATAAGCAGTTGCAGTTTTTCAAAGAAAAGGAAGTAACGAAATTACCGTTACGTTTATCAAATCTGCAATTCTTTTCTGATCCTACGCCACCTGCAGATGATACACCACCAGATGAGCAAACACCACCTGTTGATGATACAAAAGAACCACAGTTAGATGAAGCGACAAAAGCATTTATCGAGAAAATGGTTCAATCAGCAGAAGACAAAGTACGTACCAGATATACGAAAGAATTGAACGCTACTAAAAAAGAGTTAGAAAGCTTCCGTACTGCTTCTATGACCGCTCAAGAAAAAGCGGAATATGAAATGAAGCAACTCCAGGAGCAAAACGATGAACGAGAAAAGGTATTACACCAAAAAGAAATGCAATGGGCTGCAACTGAGGCGCTATCCGAAGTAGGATTAGATCTCAAATTTGTAGACTTTGTTATTGGTGCTGATGCAGATGATACAAAAGGGCGTGTAGCGAAGCTTAATGAGTTATTCAATACTTCATTAGAAGCTAAAGTAGCTGAGAAATTTAAAGCAGCTGGGCGCGAAATTCATGCTAGTGGTGGTACTGGTGCTGTATTCACACGCCAACAAGTAGCATCAATGAGTCAATCTGAAATTAATGAAAACTGGACGCAGATTCAAAAGGACATGCGTACCTGGACAAACTAAGGAGGAACTAATATATGTCAGTAGTAACTTTTATTCCAACAATTTGGGAAGCGCGCTTAATGGCGAACTTCCACAAGCGTTCTATCGCTGATTTAATCACAACAAAACCAACAAAAATCGAAGGTAACAAAATTATCTTTAACCGTGTTGGAGCTGTAAATGTAAAAGACTATTCCGGTTCAGTTGAATGGGATGATACAAACCCTTCTAAAGTAGAAATTAACATGGACCAAAAGAAATACTTTGCTTTCAAGGTAGATGATGTAGATGCTGCACAAGCTGCTGGGGATTTAATTGACCCGCATACACAAGAAGCTGGTTCAGTACTTCAAGAAACAGTAGATACTTTTGTGTTAGGTCTTTATACAGGTGCTCATAAAGACAACATAATCGGAACTGACTCTGCTCCAATTGAATTATCACCTAAGAATGCATACGACTACATTGTTGACCTTAATACAAAGTTAAATATGAAAAAAGTGCCTAAAACTGAGCGTTTTACAATCATCAATTCTCAAGTACTTGGATTACTATCTAAAGACGACCGTTTCACTAAACAACCTGTCATCTTAGAGAATGGTGTTGTTGAAGGACAAGTTATCAATGGGTCTCAAATAGTCGTGTCAGAAGAAACGCCAAATACATCTGGTAAATACAAAATTCTTGGACTTCACAAATCAGCAATTGGTCACGGTAAACAATTAAATGAAACGGAAGCACAACGTCTTCAAAATTCATTTGCAGATGGGGTTCGTGGCCTTATGGTTTATGGTGCTGGCGTACTACGTCAAGAGTCATTAGCGGTACTTACAGCAACAATCGCACCAACTACACCACCAGCAGGAGGAGAGGCTTAAGCCTTTCCTCTTTTCTTTTGAAAGGAGAGATAGTATGCCTTGGTTTTTAAATACAAATACAGGGGTTACTTGGGAAGTGACGGATGCAGATCATGTAAAACGTTGCAAGAATGATCCTATATATGAAGAAGTAGACGAACCAAAACAAGAAGTGGTTAAAAAGAAAAGACAAACCCCTGCAAAGTCGAGTGAGTAAATGGATATGAAAGCAGAAATTCTGAAACGTGTACAAACTAAACTGCCTAATATAAGCCCTGAGAATTTATTAATAGACATTGAAGATACAATGTTGATGGTTGCTGAGTACACCAATAGAACTATTCCTGAATTCCCTCCTGCTTATCCTGGTATCATCGCTAAAATGGTGGTTCATCAGTATAAGGAGCATGAAAGAGAAGGGAAGAAAAGTGAATCATTAGGAAATTACTCTGTTACTTATGACGATGTTGGAGATTATCCTGCAAGTGTTACGAAAGGACTGAAAGTGAGGATGCGTGTCTTATGATTCAATCGATGATTCGTAAGTTTGGCAAAGATGCTTCAGTACTTCGTAATTCTGCTTCTGATGATGGACCATATCCAAAAGAAGAATGGGAACAAATTAACACTGTTAAAGGTGTACTAGATGCTATACAAGGAACAAAGGACGCTCGTAATAAGAAGGTAGAAGAGAAGAGTACGCATTTCTTTTACTGCTTCCCATTTGATGTAACAATTCAAGATAGATTAGTTATTGATAAGAGGGTATACAGTGTCACTTATCCTGGTGATCCAATGAATGCAGGAAGATTCCTACAAATAGAATTGGAGATGTTACCTTATGAGCATGCAGTTTAGGTCCAATAGAGCTCAAGTGATGGTTAAACATATGGCAGCTAAGAAAGCGGCTCATACCGCTATTGGTCAGTTTGTATCATCTAAAGCTAAATTACTCGCTGCTGTAGATACTGGAAATTTAAGACGAAGTATTAGTTCTAAAGCAGAACAAGAAAAGGTTGTTATTGGTACATCTTCTGATTACGGAATTTACGTTGAGAAAGGTACAGGAATCTATGCGGTTGATGGTGACGGGAGGAAAACTCCATGGATGTACCGTGACCCAAAAAGTGGGAAGATGGTTAAAACGCAAGGGCAACACGCACAACCTTACCTTAGACCAGCAGCGGAGAATAACAAACCACAAATTACACAAGTTGGCACACGAACATATTCGTCATTAATGAGGTAGATAGCATGAATGATTTTATAAATATAGTACACAGTGAATTAAAACAGATTCATAAAGAAACATACTATGAAAATGCAACTACTAAAGCCGTTATGCCGTATTTGGTATATGCGGTTGGTGATGATAAAGAACCGTGGGGAAGAAAGAATATCATGCTTACAATTGATATTTATGGTACTTCTGCTCATATAGCAAAGATTGATCAACTAATTACAGACTTAGAAAACAACCTTCATAGAAAGAGATTAAGCAGCGCTGAATTTGGCGCTGCTATTTCTTATCTTTCGAGTCAGAAAGTACCTGATCCAGATCCAAATATAAGACGCAAAGAAGTGCGGTTCGTTTTACGAACTTATTTTAAACAATAGAAAGGGTTGATTGTATGGCAGCTCCACAACCAAAACCAGAGAATGTCCTCTTCGGAGATTGGGGGGCATTCTTCTTTAATTACGGAGAAACTGATGAATTACCAGTAGGTGCTACGCAAGGTGGTGGTTCCTTTAAGTATGAACCAGAATTTAAAGAAATTGAGTATGATGGTTCTCCTGGTGACACTATGGGGATGAAACGTATTACAAAATCAAAAACTCAAATCAGTTTTAAAACGCTTGAATTCCTTGATAAAGATAAAATTAAAAACTTTATTGCTGGATTGAAAGTATCAGAAGAGACTGTTACGAAAGATGGAAAAACTATCAAATACGATGTAATTGAAGCGACAGAACGTCTAACTAAAGATAGCTATTTGAAAAATGTAGCATGGGTTGGCGAAACCTTAGGTGGTGATATCGTTGAAATTATCGTATATAACGCATTATCTGACGGTTCATTAGAATTAGGATTTGAAAATGAAAGTGAAGTTGTTCCAGAAGTAACATTCACTGGACATCGTGATCCAGAAAACATTCGAAAAGTACCATGGAAAAAACGTATTTTAACAGCGACAGAAGCAGCAAAATTAATACCAGAAGGTTAAGGAGTAGGGGCAATCCCTGCTCTTTTTATTTTAAGGAGGAATCGATATGGCAGTCAAAATTAAAGGTCAAGAATACGTAGTGCGAGGTATCAAAACAAGAGACATCCCTCGTTTATCACGCATTGTAAAGAAAATGGATATAAAACCTGACTTCAAGATGCTAGATGAGTTAAAAAACTTAGGTCTACAGCAAAAGGCGTTAGGTATCAATTTATTTATAGAAGTGTTTGCTGGATTAGGCGAAGCGGAAGAAGAAGTATATCAACTATTGGCTGATCTATCCAGTATCGATGTAGATGTAATTAAAGATTTAGATTTAAGCGAGTTATATGACATCGTAATGGAATTCAAAAACGTTGATACAAGTTTTAAACCAGTTTTTTCGAAACTCGTTGGGTTGACGAAATAGAATTCTACGACACGTTTGCAAGTAGATATGGAGATTTGGAGTACGTTATGAACCTTCCAATATCCATAGGCATGGAAATGTTTAAAAAGGCGAAAGAAAAAGAGATTGATCGCCTTTTATGGGAAGAATGGTGCGCTTTACAACCGTATTGTGAGGATGCGTTTCCAACTTTCAAACATAAACGTATGAATCCAACGAGTGAACAAGTTAAAAAGTATAACAACTTAATAGAACCATCACAGAAAAAGAAACTCACAAAAGAAGAAGTGTTTGCTCGAGTTGCGAAAATCCGCGGAAAGGCGGGTGAATAAATGGAATTATTTCGTATGTTCGGTTCAATATTCTTACGTGATGATGAATTACGAAGGGGATTGAACCAAGCAGAACAGCAAGGTCAGCGTACGACCGGCGTTTTAAATAGAGGTTTTAGCCGAATGGGACAAGCAGCTGGAGTTATGGGAGCTGCTGTTGGTTCTTCTGCTTTAGCTATTGGCGGTATGGCGGGAATAGCGGTAGGAGCTGGTGCTGCTTTAGCGGGGATTGTATCGGCTGGTGCAGGTTTTGAAAAGACAATGTCGGCTGTACAAGCTGTAACAGGTGCATCTGGTCAGGACATGAAAAAAATGTCTGAACTTGCTAAGAAGATGGGTTCGGAAACGAAATTCAGTGCATCACAAGCGGCTGAAGGCATGCAATACCTTGGTATGGCGGGTTTTAAAACGAACGAAATCATGGAAGCTATGCCGGGCATGCTGTCATTAGCCGCAGCTGGTCAATTAGATTTAGGATTAGCTGCTGATATTACATCAAATATCATGTCGGGATTTGGATTAAAAGCTGATCAAGCGACTCATTCTGCTGATGTGTTAGCAAAAGCTGCTTCTAGCTCTAATACAAATGTAGAACAAATGGGTGAAGCGATGAAGTATGCTGCTGGTTCAGCCTCAACTGTTGGTTTTACGATGGAAGAAACATCTGCTGCAATGATGGCAATGGCGAATGCTGGATTACAAGGTTCTGTTGCAGGGCAAGCGTGGGGAACTTCATTAAACCGCTTAGCGAAGCCAACAAAAGAGATGAAGAAAGTTATGGGTGAATTGAATTTAGAATTCTTTGATTCACAAGGGAAAATTAAACCATTACCCCAACTTGTTAGTGAATTAGAACAGAAAACAGCAGGTATGACGAATCAACAGAAAGCAGCGACATTATCGACACTATTTGGCGCAGAAGCATTTAAAAACTGGGCCGCATTAATGAAAGTTGGCGGTGAAGAGTTAGGGAGGATGACAGATGGACTTGTTCATGCCGATGGTGCCGCTAAGAAAATGGCAGATACAATGTCAAACAACCTTTCTGGTAAATGGGATGAATTTAAATCTAAATTAGAAGGTTTAGGTATTACTATATTCACCATTATTGCCCCTGCCTTATATGCGATTCTTCAAGGTGCGATAGATGCTGTAAACGGTATAGATATGTTCATTCAATCTATCATTCCTTTAGATTCTTATATAGAAAATGTAGGAAGAATATCTGAAGCATTAAAAGCTATGTGGCAAGCTGCAGCCGGAGACAGGAATGCCATGGTGGAAGGTTACGATATTCTTACTAAATTAGGTTTCTCTGCTAATGCGATTCAAACAATACAGAGTATCACTGAAGCTGTAAGATTTGGTATAGAAACCATAAAAGGTCTTGTTGCTGGTGATTGGGGTTCGGCTTATAATCTCCTAGAAAAATTAGGATTCTCACCTGAGAAAATAGCTGATATACAAATGTTTGTTCAAGATGTTCAGTTACAAATTAGTAATTTCATAGCGAATATACAATCTTTAATTTCCGCAGCAGCTCCTGTAATTATGGGAATAATCGGAGCTACTTGGGAATTTATTAAAGGTGTATTCAATACATTCGCTCCTTATTTAATGCCTTTACTGACAGACGTAATGTCGTTTGTAAACGGGATTATATCTCAAATCACTTCGTTTTGGAAAGAAAACGGAGATCAAATTGTTCAAGCTGTAAAAAATGCATTTTCGATCATTCAATCTATTATTTCTGTTGTAATGCCAGTTGTCATGATGATTGTAAAAAGTGCATGGGACGCTATTAAAGATATTATCCAAGGCGGAGTAAATATCATCATGGGTATTATTAAATTTTTTGCTGCACTATTGACAGGTGATTTCCGCGGTATGTGGGATGCAGCGAAACAAATTTTCAGTGGAGCTATCCAATTAATTTGGGGGCTTATTAATTTATCATTTGTAACTAAGATTTTAGGAGCAGCGAAAGGATTGGCGATGTCCTTCGGATCAGCAATTAAGGGAATGTGGTCTACTGTCGTTGGATATTTCAAGACGTTTATCAAGGAACCGATTGCCTCTGTAGTTCGCATGGCAATTGATATAGGCGAAGCTGCTATGAAAATTAAAGACAAACTGATTAATCCTATTAAAGAAGCTTGGAATGGGATTATGGGATGGATTGATAAAATTAAAAACGGCGTAGCAAATATGTTTAGTGGTATTCACATTCCTGTTCCAAAGATTAGTGTAAATGGATCACTAAATCCTGTTAATTGGGCAAGTGAAGGTTTACCATCTTTCAGTGTTAAGTGGGCTGCGAACGGCGCTTTAATTAAACCTGGTAACCCTACGTTAATCGGGGTTGGGGATGCGCGAGGATATGACGAAACGGTTTTACCCCTGCGCAAACAAACCTTTGATGCAATTGCTAATGGAATAATGGGGTCGCTACCATTAACTCAACAAGCTGGAGCGCAACAATATGCATCACAAGGCCCAACTATCTTGCAAGTTAATTTGAACGGCAGAGAAATAGCGAAAGAAATCTACTCAGATGTTAGCAAGTTTCAAGAAAGCGAGAAAGAAAGATTGAGAGTATTTTAGGTAGGTGATGATATGACTGGAATTAGTTTCTTTAGTTTTAACGGGAAAAGAAATCCGAATGTAATCCCATTGCAGGGTAAAAAACGCCCTGCATGGGCTCCTTTGGAACGTACATTTTTGGAAGTTCCTCACTATCCAGGTGGACGTTTGATAAGAACACAGACAAAAATGAGAAAAATAATTGTACCAGTTTCATTATTTTATGAATCTATGGAAGAGGCAGAAAAGTTAAAGGAAGAAATAGCTAATTGGCTTATTACAGACCAACCTCAGGAACTGATCTTTGATGATGAAAAAGATCGCACGTATTTGGCTGTGATTGATGAATCTTTTGACCCACAGCAATTAGTGAATTTAGGAGAAGGAGTCCTTACTTTTGTTTGTGAAATGCCATATAAGTTAGGTCCTACTAAAACGGTAGAATTTGAAATGGATGGACGTGGGTTAATAGCAAATGTTCAAAACAAAGGAACTGTTCATTCTAATCCTATTGTTGAGATTGAAATTACGAAGCCAAACACTTTTTTAGATGTGTGGTTTGGTGGGGTATCTTTAAGCGATCGAGATTATTTTCGTATCGGGATGCCACTAAAAACTGTGGAAAAGCCTGTAGAAAGGAATCAACGTATCGTATGGGATGAAATGGCTACTACTGTTGGATGGAGTAAAGTCAGCTCAATGGAAGATGGTGAGCCAGTCGGCGAAATGAAATCAGATAAATATCAATTTTATTGTTCTGATTTTGGTACAGGAACAGGTAAAGGATGGCATGGCGCCGCTGTCAAAAAAAGTATCCCTGGTGGCCCAGTAGAAGATTTTATCATGCAAGCTTACGTTACTTGTAAGAGCAAGAAAATTAATGAAATGGGACGAGTTGAGATAGCAATACTCGATGAAAATAGTAAGGTACTTTCAAAAATCGCTATGAACGATCTCTATTGGCAAGCCGAACAAAATTTCGGAACGATGGTTATTGGATACGATAATAAGCCTGGCAAAATAGGTTTGATCTATGAGAGTGGCGATTACCCGAATACATGGAATCAGTATTTTGGACGAGTGTGGATAGCTAGGACCGGAAATGTATGGGAAGCGTATATTTCGAAATTCCTTCCCGGAACAGAAAAAGATGATTCAGAGCGCTTTGCACGATGGATTGATAAAGACAATAAGCATATGGAAAAAGCAGCACAAATTCAGATTAGCATTATGCAGTGGCAAGATGTTCCACCAGTAGAAGCGATGACAGTTTCTGATTTGAAATTTTGGAAAGTAAATTTAAATACTTCAAATACACCGCCTTATATAGTTGATGTTGGTGATAAAGTTGTAATTGATACAGAAAATAGTCATGTAACAATTGAAGGGAAGAACGCGATTAATATTAAAGAGTTTTTCAGTAATTTCCCTGTCATTAATAAAGGGAATAATACATTAGAAATCATGCCTTCTGATATTGGCACGGCAAAGGTTACATATAGGGAGCGTTTTAGATGAGAACACCAAGCGGATTACTTCATGTTGTTGATTTTAAAACAGATCAAATTATATCAGCTATTCAACCAAAGGACTACTGGGCTGATAACCGTCATTGGGAAATCAAAAGTAACATTGATACATTTGATTTCAAAACTTTTGACGGCACTCCACATGCAGTTACATTACAGCAGCAGAACTTGGTTTTAAAGGAAGTACGTGATGGCCGAATTGTTCCGTATGTTATTAATAATGAAGTAGAAAAAGATTCAAAGGATAGATCATTAACTGTACACTCTTCTGGTGCCTGGGTTCAAATTGCCAAAGATGGGATTATTAAACCTCAACGTATAGAGAGCGAAACAGTTAATACGTTTATTGATATCGCTCTTGCCGATTCAAAATGGCAACGTGGAATAACGGATTATTCTTCATTCCACACGATGACTATTGATGAATTCATCGATCCCCTCACTTTTTTAAAGAAAATTGCGGCTTTGTTTGAGTTGGAAATACAATATCGTGTTGAAGTATCTGGTTCTCAAATTACTGGATGGTACGTCGATATGATAAATAAACGAGGGAGAGAAACAGGGAAGGAAGTAACCCTGGGAAAAGACTTAGTAGGCGTTAGGCGGATTGAACATTCCAGGGATATTTGCACAGCACTTGTTGGTTTTGTACGAGGTGAAGGTGACAAACTTATCACGGTTGAGAGCATAAATAAGGGACTACCTTACATCGTCGATAATGATGCATTTCAGCGATGGAATCAGCGAGGAAAACATAAATTTGGTTTCTATACACCAGAAACATCAGACCAAGATATGACTCCAGAGCGGCTTATGACTCTCATGAAAACAGAATTACGAAAACGCGTTAATACTTCCGTTTTTTATGAAGTAGAGGCACAATCTATTGGACGTATTTTCGGACTAGCACATGAATTAATTAACGAGGGTGACACAATCCGAATCAAAGATACAGGGTTCACGCCTAAGTTATACCTGGAAGCACGTGTAATTGCTGGTGATGAATCTTTTACAGATCCTACACAAGATAAATATGTATTTGGTGATTATCGCGAAATTACGGATCCAAATGAAGAACTACGAAAGATATATAATCGTATTCTTAGTTCACTAGGTAGTAAACAAGAACTGATAAATCAGTTAGATGAATTAGTGAAAGATGCAAATGAAACAGCTAGTAATGCTAAGAAAGAATCCGAAGCAGCGAAAACACTGGCTGAAAAGGTTCAAGAGAATCTTAAAAATAACACGGTAGACATCATTGAAGCTAAGAATCCACCGACAACAGGACTTAAACCTTATAAAACACTTTGGCGTGATATTAGCAATGGAAAGCCTGGTATTTTAAAAATATGGACAGGTACCGTTTGGGAGTCGGTTGTACCTGATGTTGAATCAGTTAAGAAAGAAACCTTGGAACAGGTGACAAAAGAGATTAATGCTAGTGCGGAAAAGTTAGATGCTAGGGTTAAAGAAGCTGAAACGAAAGCGGACAATCTACAAAAAGATTTCAATGCTGTTAAAGGAGAACAAGAAAGAGTCAGTCAGGTAACTAAGGCGCTTGAAGAAAGTGACGAGGCAACTAAAGAAACTATCACAAGTATACAAGGTACTCAAGAAGATATGAACAAAACGATCGTTGAGACTACAAAAGGCGTTGAAGGGTTAAAAAATACTGTATCCGATATCAAAAAAGATCAAAACGGTATTACAGACCGTGTAGTAAAAACAGAACAAAACATTAATGGTATTTCCAGTTCCATTGAACAAATCAACAAAACGTCATCACAAACAGTTCAAAAGTTAAATAAAGTTGAAGAAGATGCAAATGGAACAAAGCAAACCATCGAACGAATCGAAAAGAATGTAAATAACCTTGATGGTGATGTTATCAACCTTGTAAGAGGAACTAAGACTTTAACAACTACTAACGAAGAGTTATCTTTGAAAGGTGGGCGCCTATCTGTCATCAAAGACACGTACAATGGAAATGCTATCGCGCAAACAGATACAGAATGGCAAGGTATAGCCGTTAAACCCAGTGAATTAATTAAGCAAGGGAAAATAAAAATTGGTGATACTGTAACATTTTCTGTAACAGCTAGAATGATAGGTGGGGAATCTACACAAGTATTCTTTCCTAATAGTGCTGGTAAAACAACAGTTAATGGAGAATGGAAAAGGGTTTCGGTAACAATTCCAGTCGGCTCTGATGCCACTGATTCAAATGTTGTATATAGATTCGAAGCTGAATCAATACCTAAAGGTGCTTTATACCAACAAACTTCACCTATGCTATCCCTAACTAAAAAAGTTTATCCGTGGAGACCTGCCCCTGAAGACCAGGCAGACAGTAACGAATTTATCAAAGTTACAACTGAAATTAAAGCAGAAGCTGGGAAAATCTCGACAAAGTTAGAACAGGTTGAGGCTCGTACTATAGGCGTTGAAAACTGGCTAATTAATACAGGTCCAAACGAAAGACCTCAAACAATCGGGATGATCGGTGGCGCGGTATTGAATAAAGTTACATCATTTGTTCAGCCTGGCGAATACGTAGCGATTGAATGTCAAGATCATACAGACGCCTTTTATCAATTCCATCTAGATAACACTAAGATAGGAGACTTTGAAAAAGGGAAAGATATAACAATATCTTTAGACATTCAAAATGATGTGCTTTTAGATTTTATTTTATTCCAATACATCAACGGATCGTGGAGTGAGTCAGTACAAAAGCCTGTGCCAGCTAAAGACTGGCGTCGTGAGTCATGGACGTTTAAAATCGATGTTCGTGCTACTGGTTGGGGATTTAGAATTCGTTTTGCTAGAAATGAAGCATCTAAAGGGAAAAGGTTCCGTTTCAAGAAAGCTAAACTCGAAAAAGGATCTGTTCCAACAGACTTCAGCAAATCAACATATGAATTAGAGCAAAGTGTGGATGGTGTAAAATCTACTGTAACTAAGGTGCAGGATAGCCAAGCCGGATTCGAAAAACGCATGACTACAGTAGAACAAACAGCAACTGGATTATCTTCCACAGTGAGCGATTTAAATAATGTAGTATCAGATCAAGGGAAAAAGCTTACTGATGCAAATACAAAACTCGAACAACAAGCAACAGCAATTGGAGCAAAAGTTGAACTTAAACAAGTAGAGGATTATGTTGCTGGATTTAAGATACCTGA
Organism: Bacillus cereus group sp. BfR-BA-01356; assembly: GCF_022663635.1. Classification (NCBI taxonomy): domain Bacteria; kingdom Bacillati; phylum Bacillota; class Bacilli; order Caryophanales; family Bacillaceae; genus Bacillus; species Bacillus cereus group sp. BfR-BA-01356. Next base: position 44,137 of record NZ_JAKUFX010000032.1, read on the forward strand.
GTTGAAGCAAACAGTTGATAAAAATAAACAAGATTTGTTGGGCGAATTAGCTAACAAACTTGCAACTGAGCAATTTAATCAAAAAATGACTTTGATTGATAACCGCTTTATTATCAATGAACAGGGTATAAATGCTTCAGCCAAAAAGACAGAGGTATATACAAAAGAGCAAGCAAATGGGCAATTTGCCACATCATCTTATGTAAGAGATATGGAAACCCGTCTTCAGTTAACTGAAAAAGGCGTTAGTATATCTGTAAAAGAAAATGATGTAATCGCCGCATTCAATATGAGTAAAGAAAACATTACTTTGAATGCGAACAGAATTAACTTAGTAGGTTTTATTACAGCAAATCATATCAAAGGAAAAGTTTTAGAAGGAGTAACACTTAAAACGAGTGGAAACAGATTTGTTGAAATAAATAAACAAGACATGAAGATTTTCGATTTAGATAAGCCACGTGGTTATATAGGATTTATGGAGACAAATGATGGAAGTATTCAACCTTCATTAGTCCTTGGTTCTGATAATAGAAAATACGCTGGTACAGGATCATTTTATATTTATCAAGTCATGCCGCGAATTAATGGAGTTGATCAACCTTCTAAAGCGTATGCAAAATTTGGGGTTTCTAAAGGAGAAAATGCAGAAGGAACTAATATTTGGTCAAATTATATTCAAATGCAGAATGACGGTGGACATCTGAGCGTATATTCAGATGGACAATTTCGTTTTCAAAACTTGAATAATATTATTTTTGAATCTGAAGGATGGGCTCCAGGATATGGTTACTTCTCTGTAACTACAACTGAACCACATATTTTTACAAATAACGCTGGGCAGTTTACTTTCAAAAGAAAAGGCAGTGACTATAAAATACATTTCGTAAACGGCGCCACCGATCATGATTTAATTATGGGTAATGCAATGATAAGGTCAAGTTTTGTACAAGGTTATAACAATGGCTTGCAGATTAAAGATATGATGGGTAAGGGATGGAAAGATATAGAATTAAGAACATTACGAGCGCAAGAGAATATTAGCGCTACAGGGCGTATGTGGGCGCAAGAATTTATCCCTAATTCTTCTCGTAAGCTTAAAACGGACATAGAAGACCTTCCATTCTCTGCTTTAGATAAAATCAACTCTGTAAACATTAAACAGTATCACTTTATAAGAGATGTTGAACGCTTCGAGTCAGGGGAGTCTATTATACTTCCAATTAATTACGGTATGATTGCGGAGGACTCTGACGATGTATTCACCACACCACAGAAAGACGCTGTAACACTTTATAGCTCGGTTTCAATTTCTATTCAAGCAATACAAGAAGTTGACTTTGAAGTTAAAAATCTTCAATTTGACCACGGTATGTTGAAGCAGGAAGTTGACACTCTTAAAGAACAACTTGAAGCAGAAAAACTTGAGAAAGTTTCAATGAAAGCTGAAATTTATGAATTAAAGGTATTAGTACAACAATTAATAAATGAGGAACCAAAGCAGCCATAAGCTGTTTATTTTGTATAAATTACGGCTTTGAATAAATTCAAATCATAGATCAAGAGGGGCGATATCGCTGCTCTTTTTATTTTGAGGAGATGATTAGTGTGAAACGAATAGTAGACCAAGCAATTCATGAAAAGCATGTTAGCCAAGAAAATAAAAATTTAGTCAAAGATTTTCTCATTGAAAAGAAAGCACAAGGAAAAGCGGCCAGCACTTTACAGCAATACAATTGGGATTTACGAATTATTCTGTTTCTGATACATGAACACTTCGAAAATAAGAAGCTTATTGATTTAACACGTAAAGATATTCGGAATTTATCTATTATCTTTCAAGAGATGGGAATGTCTAATGCTCGTGTAAATGGATTAATGAGTGCCTTAAGATCAGCATTAGAATTTTGTGCGGATGATGACGACTATGATTATGAATTTAATGTAGGTTCACGGGTTCGTGGTTTACCTAAGAATCCAGTTAAAGAAATAACTTTTATAGCTGAAGAACAAATTGAGTGGTTAATCGATGAGTTAATAGCAAAGGAAAGATATATGTTAGCTACGTATTTAGCACTATCATATTTTAGTGCAGCGAGAAAAAATGAAGTTTACCAAGTTCAAAAAGAAGGACTGACAGAACAATATTATACAAATGTGGTACGAGGAAAACGTGGTAAGAAATTTAGATTATATTACAATCACCGGGTGCAGAAATGCATTCGTTTATATATAAATCAGCGAGGTAAGGATACTATTCCAGATTTGTTTGTGCGTGTTTATAAGAATGGTGAG